>CALUMM010000074.1 GCA_944321755.1 uncultured Alistipes sp. | reverse complement strand
CGATGTGTCCCTTGTGGATCGGGTTGAACGACCCGAAATAGAGCATTTCGCGTTTCATGCGGCTATCGGGCGATGAACTGTTCGAGGATTTCGCAGGCCCGGGCCACGGCGTCGTCGAGGCGGTCGTTGACCACCACCTGGTCGAATTCCGGGGCCTTCGTCAATTCGAATTCGGCCTTGGCCACGCGCCGTTCGATCGCCTCCGGGGCGTCGGTGCCGCGTGCGACGAGCCGACGGCGCAGCTCCTCGACCGAGGGGGCCATGATGAAGATCGAGCAGGCTTCGTCACCGAAGATCCGCTTGAGGTTGATGCCCCCCAGGACGTCGACGTCGAAGACGATCACGTGTCCCTTTGCCCAGATGCGCTCGACCTCGCTGCGCAGCGTGCCGTAGCAGGTGCCCTTGTAGACCTCCTCCCACTCCACGAAGCGCTCCTCGGCAACAGCCTGCGCAAACTCCTCCTGCGAAAGAAAGTAGTAGTCCACGCCGTTCTGCTCCGCACCGCGCGGGGCGCGGCTCGTGGCCGAAATGGAGAATTCCAGCTGCGGATAGCGTGCCAGCAGCTCCTTGACGATGGTGGTTTTGCCCGATCCGCTCGGGGCCGAGAATATGATGACTTTTCCCATTTTTTTCTTCGTGTCTTGTCTTTTTTCGAAACCTGGGCTGCACCCGGCGGAGGCGTTTCGGAGCCTTGCCCTTCCGATCCGGCCTTCGGCTTCGTCGATCCGGCCTCCGACCTCTCCTCCGGCTCTCCCTCGATCCGTCCTCCGATCTCTCCTCTGGCTCCTTCTCCGGCTCTCCCTCGGTCCGTCCTCCGGTTCTCTCTTGCCCTCCCCCGCTTCCCGGGCGGTTACAAAATGTTGAGTACCTGTTCCTTGATCTTTTCCAGCTCGTCCTTCATCTTGACGACGAGGATCTGGATGTTCGTTTCGTTGGCCTTCGAGCCCATGGTATTGATCTCGCGGCCCATCTCCTGGGCGATGAATCCCAGTTTGCGGCCCACGCCCTCCTCTTGGGCGGCCACTTCGCGGAAGTAGCGGCAGTGGTTCGTCAGGCGCACCTTCTCCTCGGTGATGTCGAGTTTTTCGAGGTAGAAGATCATCTCCTGCTCCAGACGGTTGCGGTCGACCTCGACGGCCAGCTTCGAGAGGTTTTCCAGGATGCGTGCCTTGACGGTCTCGGTGCGGGCCTGCTCGAAGGGGATGACCTCCTCCTTGTACTGTTCGATCAGGTCGACGCGCCGCAGCAGGTCGGCAATGAGCGTGGCGCCCTCCTGCGTGCGGAAGGCGTCGAGTTGTGCGGCGGCAGCCTCCGTGGCGGCGAGCAGCGCGGCGTGCTCCTCCTCGGAGATCGTTTCGGCCTCGGTGGCCACAACATCCGGCAGGCGCATCAGCGTCTGGGTGGCTGCGGCATCCCACTCCGGGGTGTCGGTCGTCAGGCCTGCGGCCCGGGCCGCTTCGCGCAGTTGTCCGGCATAGGCGGCAAAGACTTCGCGGTTGATGTGCGCCGAGGTCTCCACGACCTGCGACTCCACGCTGACGAAAACGTCGACCTTGCCCCGCTGGAGCAGGCGCGTCACCAGGTTGCGGATCTCGTATTCCGACTGCCGGTAGACGGCCGGGAGTCTCAGGGCGAGGTCCAGCTGCTTGGAGTTCAGCGATCGGATCTCCACGGTGATCTTCTTATTTCGGAGTGCGGCTTCTCCTTTTCCGAAGCCGGTCATGGACTTTATCATGGCATTGCATGGCTTGAATTCGGGAACAAAAGTAGTAAAAACAAATCAAAAAGGAGCCGATTCTTGCCGGGGAGTGAAATTTATTTGGCGAAGATTGTGTTTATAAAATTTTTTTATTTATATTTGTGTTAGCAAACTAACAGATTGGACTCGGATCACTAAAATCACATAACGTTTACTATGAAAAAGCACAATTTCAATGCGGGACCGTCCATTCTTGCGGACGAGGTAATCGAAAATGCGGCCAAGGCCATTCTCGATTTCAACGGGTCGGGACTTTCGTTGCTTTCGATTTCGCATCGGACCAAGGATTTCGATGCCGTGATGGCAGAAGCCGATGCGCTTTTCCGCGAGTTGCTCCACATCCCCGACAACTACAAGATCATCTACCTGGGCGGTGGTGCCAGTACCTATTTTTATGAGGTTCCGGCGAATTTCCTGGGCAAGAAGGCCGGTTATGTGAATACGGGCGTCTGGTCGAAGAAGGCCATCAAGGAGGCCAAACGTTACGGCGAAGTCGAGGTGCTGGCCTCGTCCGAGGACCGCAACTTCACCTACATCCCCAAGGGATTCGCCATTCCCGAGGATCTGGATTACCTGCATATCACCTCGAACAATACGATCTACGGTACGGAGTACCACGAGGATCTGACCTCTCCGGTGCCGCTGATCGCCGACATGTCGTCGGACATCCTCTCGCGTCCGGTCGACGTTTCGAAGTACGCCATGATCTACGGCGGTGCGCAGAAGAACCTCGCCCCGGCGGGCGTCGCCTTCGGCATCATCCGCGAGGACATGCTCGACCGCATCGTGCGCGACCTGCCGACGATGATGTCCTACCGCACGCACGTCGAGAACAACTCGATGTTCAACACGCCTCCCGTCTTCCCGATCTACGTGCTCAAGGAGACGCTGCGCTGGTTGAAATCCATCGGCGGCGTTCCGGAGATCTACCGCCGCAACCGGGAAAAGGCCGCGCTGCTCTACGACGAGATCGACCGCAACCCGCTCTTCCGCGGCACGGCCGAGAAGGAGGACCGCTCGCTGATGAACATCTGCTTCGTGATGGCCGAGGGTTACGAGGAGCTGGCTCCCGAATTCCTCGAATTCACCAAGAGCCGCGACATCGTCGGCATCAAGGGCCACCGTCTGGTGGGTGGTTTCCGCGCGTCGTGCTACAACGCCCTGCCGATCGAGAGCGTCCGCGTGCTGGTGGAGTGTATGCAGGAGTTCGCGGCCAAGCACGCCAAATAACCCGCTGTCATGCCGCTCGTTACGCGCGTCCCGACCGGTTACGACACCCTCACGGGCGAGGTCCGGGCCTGGGACTACGAAGAAATGTTGAACACCGAAATTTTGAAACCCATGAAAATATTGGTAGCAACGGAGAAGCCTTTTGCCAAGAAGGCGGTCGACGGAATCCGCGAGATCGTCGAAGGGGCCGGTTACGAACTGGCGCTCCTCGAAAAATACACCGATAAGGGCCAGCTGCTCGAAGCCGTGGCCGATGCCGACGGCATCATCATCCGCAGCGACAAGATTACCGCCGAGGTGATTGCCGCGGCGAAGAACCTCCGCATCGTGGTGCGGGCCGGCGCGGGCTACGACAACGTCGACCTGGCAGCCGCTACGGAGCGCGGCATCGTGGTGATGAACACCCCGGGTCAGAACTCCAACGCCGTGGCCGAACTGGCCATCGCCATGATGATCTACATGTCGCGCAACCGCTTTACGCCCGGTACGGGCTCGGAGATCCAGGGCAAGACGCTCGGCATCCACGCCTACGGCAACGTCGGCAAGCTGGTCGGCCGCAAGGGCAAGGCCCTGGGTATGAAGGTCATCGCCTACGATCCCTTCATTACGGACGGTGCGGTCTTCGCGGCCGACGGTGTGGAGCAGGTCGCATCGGTCGAGGAGCTCTACAAGCGCGCCGATTTCCTCTCGCTGCACATTCCCGCCACGCCCCAGACCGTCGGCTCGATCGGTTACGATCGGCTGATGTCGATGCCCAAGGGCGCCACGCTGGTCAACACCGCCCGCAAGGAGGTGATCGACGAGGCCGGAGTGATGCAGGCACTGACCGAACGTGAGGACCTGAAGTACATCACCGACATCGCGGCCGGGAATCAGGCCGAACTGGACGAGAAGTTCGGCAAGCGGGTCTTCGCCACGCCAAAGAAGATGGGAGCCGAAACCGCCGAGGCAAACATCAATGCCGGTCTGGCGGCCGCCCGTCAGATCGTCGACTTCCTGAAAAACGGAAACCGGAAATTCCAGGTCAACAAGTAGGAATGCGGCATGAGAGAGAGGCGGGTGCGACCAATGGACGGACCCGCCTTTTTCCGCTTGAATATTCGACCGAATGATTGAACCAACCAAACAATAATCGAAAACAACCGAAAAACCATGGTACGAATCAAACCTTTCCGTGCGGTGCGTCCGCCGAAAGAGCACGCGGCCGAGGTGGCGTCGCGCCCCTACGACGTGCTGAACTCCGCCGAGGCGAAGGCCGAGGCTACGGAGCGTTCGCTGCTGCACATCATCAAACCCGAGATCGACTTCGACCCCATTGCCGACGAGCATTCGCAGGCCGTTTACGAGAAGGCGGTGGAGAACTTCCGCCGCTGGCAGCAGGAGGGGTGGCTGCAGCAGGACCCCGAGGAGTATTACTACATCTATGCGCAGACGATGGAGGGCCGCACGCAGTACGGTCTGGCCATGTGCTGCCACTTCGAGGATTACCTCTCGGGTGCGATCAAGAAGCACGAGCTGACACGCCCCGACAAGGAGGAGGACCGCATGATCCACGTGCGCAACCAGCAGGCCAATATCGAGCCGGTCTTTTTCGCCTACCCGGACAACGCCGAGATCGACGCCATCGTCAATGATATCGTGGCGAACAACGCTCCGGAGTACGACTTCACGGCGGCCGACGGCTTCGGGCACCAGTTGTGGGTGATCCGCGACCGGAAGACCAACGACCGCATTACGGAGATCTTTTCGAAGATCCCGGCGCTGTACGTTGCTGACGGTCACCATCGAACGGCTGCCGCCGCGCGGGTGGGCGCCGAGTGCAAGGCGAAGAACCCGAACCACACGGGCGAGGAGGAATACTGCTACTTCCTGGCCGTGACGTTCCCGGCCAACCAGCTGCGGATCATCGACTACAACCGCGTGGTGAAGGACCTGAACGGCCTGACTCCGGCGGAGCTGGTCGAGCGGCTCAAGGAGTCGTTCGAGGTCGAGGACAAGGGTACCGAAGAGTACCGCCCGTCGGGGCTGCACAACTTCTCGATGTACCTTGAAGGCCATTGGTGGAGCCTGACGGCCAAGCCCGGGACCTACGACGACAACGACCCGATCGGGGTGCTGGACGTCACGGTGCTCTCGAACCTCGTGCTGAACAGGATCCTCGGCATCGAGGACCTGCGCACCTCGAAGCGCATCGATTTCGTGGGTGGTATCCGCGGGCTGGGCGAGCTGAAGCGGCGTGTCGACAGCGGTGAGATGAAGGTGGCCTTTGCGCTCTACCCCGTCTCGATGCAGCAGCTGATCAACATTGCCGACACGGGCAACATCATGCCTCCGAAGACGACGTGGTTTGAACCGAAACTGCGTTCGGGCGTGGTGATCCACTCCTTCGCCGGGGAGGAGTAGCCGATGATGGCGTGTGGAGGGCTCGGGATTCCGGGCCCTCTGCTTTTTTTGGGGATTCCGGGCCCTCCGCTTTTTTGGGGGATTTCGGGCCCTTCGCTTTTTTGGGGGATTTCGGGTCCTCCTGTTTTCAGGGATTCCGGGTCCTCCGCTGTTTTCAGGGATTCCGGGTCCTCCGTTTTTTCAGACCCGGGAGTGGCGAATTCGGAGAAAATAGTTATCTTTGATCTTATAACCCCCAAAATCGCAGACCTATGAAGTGGTTTCTCCAATGTATCCGCAACTACGTGAATTTCTCGGGACGTGCCCGCCGGACGGAGTTCTGGTACTTCATCCTCTTCTCCATCCTGCTGATGATCGTGGCCATGGTGCTGGATGCGGTCTGTTTCGGCCACCCTTACAAGTTGTTCTATTCGCTGGTGGCGCTGTTTCTCTTCCTGCCGCAGCTTGCGGTGTCGGCGCGGCGGCTGCACGATACGGGCCGCAGTGCCAAAAGGCTTCTCTGGAATTACCTTGCTCTGTTCGTGTGGATAATCGCGCTGGTCATTTCGGGGCTGTCGACCCTTACCGGAGAGACTGCCGCAGCGATCGGATTCTTTGTCGTGCTGTGTATCGGCGGTTTGGGTTTTCTGGTCTGGGAGATCTTCTTTTTGGTGTGGTTCTGCCTGCCCGGAACCCCCGGGGCGAACAAATACGGTCCCGATCCCAAACAGGATGAAAATGCGCTGCCCGGGAGATCCGGAGGGCCTGCAGCGCCCGGAAGGTCCGGGGAGCCTGCCGTGTCCGGGAGACCCGGGGAGACCGGAATAAACCCGAAATCCGAAATATCATCCGAAATACGCCGGAAGGTTGAGGGATCCGAAAAGGCAGTCACGTCCGAAAAGGCGGTTACGCTTGAAAGGCCTGCGGCTTCCGAAAAGGCAACCGCTTCCGAAAAGGCGGTTACGCCCGAAAGGGCTGCTGCGCTTGAAAAGGCAGAAACTGCCGAAAAGTCGTCCTTGGCATCCGAAAAGGCCCGGACACTGGAGAAGGTTCGGAGAATCCGGAAGATCCGGACGTCCGGAGCGTCCGGGGAATCCAAATCTTCCGGGGAGTCCGAAGCGCCCGGGAGTATATCCCGCCCCGGTCCGGGCGGGAATTGAAAACCGGACCGGAATCGGGAAAACGAATCGGAGAGCCGTCAGCGCTCTCCGATTGTCTTTATGACCTCTTTCAGAGAGGTGGGCCGACCGTGGTGCAATGATGGCCAGCGGCCGGTTATACTCCCAGGCGGCGGTGAAGTCGCGGTGCGGCGGCGGGAACAGGAGCCGCGTCATGCCGCAATCGTGATCTCCGCACCGAACAGGCTCTGGGGGCAGGCGGGACGAAAGTCCGGGGCTACCCTACTTCTTGTTGATTTTGGCGTCGATGGCGTCGATGGCCGCAATCACGGCACCGCGGAAACCCCGCTGTTCAAGTTCTCCGACCCCTACGATCGTCGTGCCGCCCGGCGAGCAGACCGCATCCTTCATTGCACCCGGGTGCTGGCCCGTTTCGAGTTGGAGTTTGCCCGTTCCGACGATCATCTGGCTCACCATCCGGTAGGCATCGGTCCGCGGAATGCCGTGTTTCACGGCCGCATCGGCCAGCGCCTCGATGAACATCGCCACAAAAGCCGGGCTGCAGCCGCAGATCGTTCCGGCCAGCCCCAACAGCGGCGTGTCGACCGTCAGCACCAGCCCCACATGCGAGAAGAGCTCCTCCACGGTTTTCAACTGTTCGTCCGAAAGCGAGTGGCGGCGTTCGAAAACGACGATGCCTTCGCAGACCGCAACCGGCGTATTGGGGCACGTGCTCAGGTGGGCCGTGCCGGGGGCGAGCATCCGCTCGTAGTCATCGAACGTGAGGCCCGCAGCCACCGAGACGACGATCTTCGATTTCAATGCCTCGCGGATCGGTTCGACGACCGTTCCGACCTGGTAGGGTTTCACGGCGATGACCACCACGTCGGCAAACGCGGCGACCTCGGCCGACGAATCGAAGGCCCGGAAACCGAAAGGTTCCGTATTGCGTTGGAGTTTGGCCCGGTCGCGGGCGCAGGCCCCGATGGCGTCGGCCTCGACCGCCCCGCCGCGCACCAGACCGCGGGCCAGGGCCTGGGCCATGTTTCCGAATCCGATAAATCCGATTTTCATAGCGAGAGATAGATATTTGAAAGGCTGCGCCGCTTTCGGGCCGCAGCGGATGGTTGTCTGAAATCTGAAAGGGGGCTATTTCGAATAGTCGCGTTCGCCGAAGATCAGCGACCCGACGCGCACCATGGTCGATCCGCACGCGACGGCCAGCGGATAGTCGTGCGACATGCCCATCGAGAGGGTGTCGAACGCCGGGCCGAACTTCGGTCGCAGCTCCTCGAAACAGCGGCGCAGTGCATCGAAATCGCGGCGGACGACGGTTTCGTCGTCGGTGTTCGTGGCGATACCCATCACGCCGCGTACACGCAGGTTGGGCAGCGCGGCAAAGGGATCCGTGGAGAGATAGGTGCGCAGTTCGTCGAGATCCCAGCCCGTTTTGGTCTCTTCGGCGGCGACATGGATCTCCAGCAGGATGTCGATTACCCGGCTGCATTTCACGGCCTCCTTCTGGATCGCCTCGGCGAGCCGTGCGCTGTCCACCGATTCGATCAGCGCGACGAACGGTGCGATGTATTTGATCTTGTTGGTTTGCAGGTGGCCGATCATGTGCCACGCGATATCCTTCGGCAGCGCTTCGTACTTCGCGCGCAGCTCCTGGGGGCGGCTTTCGCCGAAGATGCGCTGCCCGGCGTCGTAGGCCGTGCGGATCGCCTCCGCGGGGTGGGTTTTCGACACGGCGACGAGCGTCACCCCCGCAGGCAGCGACTGCCGGACCAGGGCCAGTTGGGATGCAATCTCTGACATGGGTTTGCTAATTTTCCGTAAAAATAGGGAAAAATCCGCCAACTCGGATCGCACTCCGGAGAAAATAGTCTCCCGGAAGGCGCCCGCCACCCGCCGGAGGCGCCCGAAGGTGCCAAATTGTTGCGTTTTGAGGCGGACGATGTCTTGGTTTCCGGCTTTTTTTCTATCTTTACGTGCTAAACCCGAAAAACATGAAAAATTTCCGATTGATGCTCGCAGCCTTCGCCGCCGTAACCGCTTACGGCGCGGTCTCGGCCTGCACCAACTTCATCGTCACGAAGGGCGCCTCAACCGACGGTTCGGTCATGGTGACCTACGCGGCGGACTCCCACGCGCTCTACGGAGCCCTCTACCACACCCCCGGCGGCCGTCACAAGGCCGGGGCGATGCTTCCCGTCTACGAGTGGGACACGGGCCGCTACCTCTGCGACATCCCGCAGCTCCGCGAAACCTGGTCCACCGTGGGCAACATGAACGAACACTCGCTCATCATTGGCGAAACCACCTACGGAGGTCGTGAGGAGTTGGTCGACACCACGGGCCGCATCGACTACGGGTCGCTGATCTACATCGCCCTGCAGCGGGCCCGCACCGCCCGTGAGGCGATCGACGTGATCGTCGACCTGGCCAACACCTACGGTTATGCGTCGAGCGGCGAGTCGTTCTCGATTGCCGACCCGAACGAGGCGTGGATCATGGAGCTCATCGGCAAGGGTTACCAGGACGACGGCAAGGGCGGCAACGCCCGCAAGGGAATCGTCTGGGTGGCCCGCCGCATCCCCGACGGCTACGTCTCGGCCCACGCCAACCAGGCGCGGATCACCACCTTCCCGAAGGATGATCCCGAGAACTGCCTCTATGCCCCCGACGTCGTGGAGTTTGCCCGCGAGATGGGTTATTTTAAGGGTACGGACGAGGAGTTCAGTTTCGCCGACGCCTACTGTCCGATCGATTTCGGCACCGTGCGCGGCTGCGACGCCCGCGTGTGGGCCTTCTTCCGCACCGTGGCCGACGGCATGGACGCCTACGAGGACTACGCCATGGGCTACAACCTCCAGAACCGGATGCCGCTGTGGGTGAAACCCCGCACGAAGGTCTCCCCGAAGGTTCTGTTCGACTGTATGCGCGACCACTACGAGGGTACGCCGATGGACATGACCACGGACCTCGGGGCCGGAGGTCACAACTGCCCCTACCGCTGGCGCCCGATGGAGTTCGAAGTCGACGGTGAAACCTACCTCAACGAGCGCGCCACGGCCACGCAGCAGACCGGATTCTGGTTCGTGGGACAGGCCCGCGCGGACCGTCCCGCCGACATGGGAATCCTCTGGTTCGGGGTTGACGACGCCGCGACGTCGTGTCTGACGCCGATCTTCTGCTCGGCGCAGGAGGTCCCCGAGTGCTTCCGCGAAGGAAACGGTTCGATGCTCGAATACTCGCCTACGTCGGCCTTCTGGCTCTTCAACCGCACGACCAATTTCGCCTACATGCGTTACGACATGATTGCGTCCGACATCCGCAAGGTCTCCGACCAGTGGGAGAATGCCCGCCTGGCCGAGATGGAGACGATCATGGCCCGCACCGGAAGAATGTCGCCCGCGGCGCGCCGCAACTACCTCACCGAGCTGAGCGTCTCGACGGCGCAGGAACTCTTTGACCGCTGGCAGCGGCTCAACGGCTACCTGCTCATCAAGTACATCGACGGCAACGTCAAGAGCGAGCATGGCGATGTGCTGTCGTTCCTCGACGGCGACGGCTCGGCCGCGCACTTCGTCGACAACGGGAATGGCAAGCAGATCCCCGACAAGATCCAGTTCCCGGGCTACAACGAGAAGTGGAAGCGTGCCGTGGCCGCCGACAACGGCGAGGTGCTGAAAGTGCGCAAATAATCCCTCGCCCGAACACCGAACCATACGAAAATAGCGTAAATCCGATATAACGTCATGAAATACGACATGCTGATCGTCGGCAGCGGCCCCGGCGGATATGTGGCCGCGATCCGGGCCGCGCAACTGGGCCGCAAGGTGGCCCTCGTGGAGCGGGCCGAGGCAGGCGGCGTCTGCCTCAACTGGGGTTGCATCCCCACCAAGGCGCTTCTGAAGAGCGCCCAAGTCTACGGCTGGTGCAGCCACGCCGAGCAATACGGACTCGAACTCTCCGGAGAAATCCGTCCGAATCTCGAAAAGATCGTGGCACGGTCGCGGGCCGTGGCCGAAACCATGTCGCGCGGCGTGCAGTTCCTGCTGAAGAAGAACAACATCGACCTCATCGCCGGAACGGGCCGCCTCACGGCTCCGGGGCGTGTCGATGTCGACGGCACGGAGTACGAGGCCGACCACATCATTCTCGCCACCGGGGCGCGTCCGCGCGAAATGCCCTTCATCCCGGTCGACGGCGAACATGTGATCACCTCGCGTCAGGCCCTCACGCTTACGCGGCTCCCCGAGACGATGATCGTCGTCGGCTCCGGGGCCATCGGCAGCGAATTCGCATGGTTCTACGCCGCGCTGGGGGTCAAGGTCACCGTCATCGAGTATCTTCCGCGCATGATGCCGCTCGAAGACGAGGAGGTCTCGAAGGCCATGGAACGCGCCTTCCGCAAGCTGCGCGCCACGGTGCTCGTCGGGACGACCGTCGAGCAGGTGCGCGTCACGGACGATGGGCGCTGCGAGGTGGAGATCGAGGGCCGGAAGGGCCCGGAGACCCTTACGGCGGATGTTGTGCTCTCGGCCGTGGGCATCCAGTCCAACATCGAGGGGATCGGCCTCGAAGAGCTGGGCGTCGCCGTCGAGCGCGGCAAGGTCTGCGTCGACGAATTCTACCGCACCAACGTCCCGGGGATTTACGCCATCGGCGACATTGTGCCGGGTCCGGCTTTGGCCCATGTGGCTTCGGCCGAGGGTATCTGCTGCGTGGAGGCGATCTGCGGGCTCTCGCCCGAACCGGTCGACTACACGACCATTCCGTCGTGCGTCTTCACGCAGCCCGAGGTGGCATCGGTGGGCATGACCGAACAGCAGGCCGTCGAGCAGGGGATTGCCGTCAAGATCGGCCGCTTCCCCTTCACGGCCTCGGGCAAGGCCACGGCGGCCGGCGACCGTGACGGCTTCGTGAAGCTGATCTTCGACGGGCAGGATCGCCTGCTGGGCGCCCACATGGTCGGGGCTTCGGTGACGGAGATGCTGGCCGAGCCGACGCTGGCCCGCAAACTGGGAGCCACGGCTCATGAGATCGCCCGCACGATCCATGCCCACCCGACGATGAACGAAGGGGTGATGGAGGCCGCCGAAGCGGCCCTCGGCGCTGCGATCCATCTTTGACGGAGCTGCCCGAAGCGGTTTCGGCGGATAAGAAGAGAGCCTTCCTGCGAAGGAAGGTTCTCTTTTTATGGAAAATGAGGGAGGCTTTCGGGAGTGTTACATGCTCGATTTTATCACAAGACGGCGTTTTTTTATAACGAAAACAAATCCGTGCCGGGAAATTTTCGTATATTTGTAAGCAACTTAACAATACTATCGACGTTATGGCTAAGATCAAAGGAACAATCGTCGTTGACAGAGAGCGTTGCAAGGGATGCGGCGTCTGCGTGGCGTCGTGCCCGTGCGAGGTGCTCGCCCTGTCGGCGGAGGTGAACGGCAAAGGTTATCCGGTGGCCTGGATGGCGAATCCCGACGCTTGTACGGGGTGCGCTTCGTGTGCGGTGATTTGTCCCGACAGCGTCATCACGGTTTATCGTCAAAAATTCGAATAAGCGATGGCAGA
>CALUMM010000073.1 GCA_944321755.1 uncultured Alistipes sp. | reverse complement strand
GCCCTACCGGCAGGGCCGCTTCGCGCTCTCGGCCTTCGCGGCGGCCAGGGGGCGCCCCACGCCGCGGTGGGGCATCGCCGCCGACCTCCGCTGGGAGCTCTACGGCGACCGCACCACGCCCCTCATTCCGGCGCTGTTCGTCGACTGGCTGCTCTCCAGGCGCGGCAACGTCATCCTGAAAGCCTCCGGGGCCCGCAACTACCGCTATCCGACACTCAACGACCTCTATTTCCAGCCGGGCGGAAACCCCGACCTCGACCCCGAACGCGGCTGGACCTGGGATGCCGGCGTCGAATCGTCGCTCAAAAGCAGCCGCAGTTCGCTGCGGCTCTCGGCCACGGCCTTCGACTCGCGCATCGACGACTGGATCCTCTGGATCGCAACCGCCAAGCAGGGAGTCTACACCCCGATCAACATCCGCCGCGTACACAGCTACGGCCTCGAAGGAAAACTCGCCGCCGAAACCCTCACCTCCGGGGGCTGGCGCCTGGCCTTCGACGGGAACCTCGCCTGGACCCGTTCGATCAACCGCGGCGACAAGTTCTCCGCGGCCGACGAGTCGGTCGGCAAGCAGTTGGTCTACATTCCGGTCTGGTCCGCGGCATTCACCGCCCGCGTAACCTGGCGGCAGTGGGAGCTGAGTTACAAATGGCAGTGGTACAGCCGACGGTACACCATGTCGGACAACAACCTCGGCGTGCTGGGAAGCGTCGCCCCCTACCTGATGAACGACATCGCCCTGGAGAAAAGACTCGAATTCCGGCCGCTTTCGCTCTCGGTCAAGGGCTGCATCTACAATCTCTTCAACGAGGAGTATCAGTCGGTGCTCGGGCGTCCCATGCCGAGGCTGAATGCCGCCGTGTTTATCGGTATTACGCCTAAATTCGGAAGCCGATGAACAGAACCGCATTCCCGTATCCGAAGGCGGTACAGTCGCGGCCCGGGGCCGCGCTTGCAAATCCGACCCCACCCCAAACCCCTCCCTCGGGAGGGGCTTCGTGCCGCAAGCGGCAAAGAATCGCTTCGGAAGGCGCTGCAAATTCGGAAGCCGATGAACAGAACCGCATTCCCGTATCCGAAGGCGGTACAGTCGCGGCCTGTGGCCGCGTTTGCAAATCCGACCCCACCCCAAACCCCTCCCTCGGGAGGGGCTTAATGCCGCAAGCGGCAAAGAATCGCTTCGGAAGGCGCTGCAAATTCGGAAGCCGATGAACGAACGGTTTTCCTGAAACCAAAGGGCACTCGCCAACGTATTTTCGGAAGGGGTCGGAAGGGGCCGGAAGAACCCGGAAGGACCCGACTCCCGGAAAAGCCCCGGAAAAGCCCCGGAAAAATTCCCAAAAAATTCCCAAAAAAATCCCGAAAAAATCACGAAATCCATGAAACCGCTCGAAAAACTCCCCGAAACCCTCCTCGGAATGGCCGACCCGGCCTACCGCGACTTCAATGCCCGGATCATCCCCGGAACCGGGGAGATGCTCGGCATCCGCATTCCACAACTACGCCAAATGGCCCGGCAGATCGCCCGCGACAACAACTGGCGGAAGTTTGTCGCCCGCGACGACTGCCGCTGGTTCGAGGAGCGGATGCTGCAGGGGATGGTCATCGGCGCGGTCCGCTGTCCGATCGACGAAAAACTCGCACTCGTCGCGCGGTTCGTCCCCCGGATCGACAACTGGGCCCTCTGCGACTGCTTCTGCTGGCGACTCCGCCCGGCGGAGCGCGAACCGATGTGGCACTTCATCCAGCCCTACTTCCGCTCCGAAGCCGAATACGACATCCGCTTTGCCGTAGTCATGGCCACCGCAAATTTCATCGACGAAGAGCACCTCGAAGCCCTGCTCCGCCACCTCGAAGCGTTCCGGCACGAAGCCTACTACGCCCGCATGGGCGTCGCCTGGGCCGTCTCGGTCTGCTTCGTGAAGTTCCCCGAACGGATGCGACGCTGGCTCGAAGAGGCCTGCCCGCTCGACGACTGGACCTTCAACAAGTCCATTCAGAAGATCACCGAATCCCTCCGCGTCTCCACACCCGACAAGGATTTCGTCCGCTCGCTGCGCCGAAACACAAAATAAAGCCCCCAAAAAGCGGATTTCGGAAAATAATCGTATATTTGTTTTTCCAAAAACCATTTACGGCTGATTCGTCATGCGAAAACTCGTCATCATCCCGACCTACAACGAGAAGGAGAACATCTCGAAGATGATCTCCAAGGTCTTCTCCCTGCCCGAACCGTTTGAAATGCTCGTCATCGACGACGGCTCGCCCGACGGCACGGCCGCCATCGTCAAGGAGCGGCAGAAGGAGTTCCCCGGAACGCTCCACCTCCTCGAACGGGCCGGAAAACAGGGGCTCGGCACCGCCTACCTCACCGGATTCCGATGGGGCCTCGAAAACGGGTTCGACTACATCTGCGAAATGGACTGCGACTTCTCGCACAACCCCGACGACCTGGTCCGTCTCTACCAGGCCGCCGTCGAGGGCGACTGCGACGTGGTCGTCGGATCTCGATACGTCAAGGGCGTAAACGTCGTCAACTGGCCCATGTCGCGCCTGCTGATGTCCTATTTCGCCTCGGTATACGTGCGCACCGTCACCCGGATGCCGCTGCGCGACGCCACGGCAGGATTCGTCTGCTACTCCCGCCGCGCCCTGGAGACCATCGACCTCGACGCCATCCGCATGAAAGGGTACGGATTCCAGATCGAAATGAAATACACCGCCTGGAAACTCGGACTCAAGCTCCACGAGGTCTCGATCATCTTCGTCGAACGCTGCGAAGGCGTCTCGAAAATGTCCGGAGGCATCTTCCGCGAAGCCTTCTTCGGGGTGCTCGGACTCCCGTTCCGCACAATCCGCAAACGCCGGTAATCCCCGCCGCCCGCCATGACACACGCTGCTCCCAAACACAAACCCGGACGGGATAACTCCATCTGGAAACGAATCGGCGCCTTCTTCCTCAACCCCCGGAACCTCTATATCCTCGGGATGCTGCTCGTGCTGGCCCTCACCTTCTCGGAGGTCGCACGCGGACGCCACAAGAACTTCATGATCTTCGCCGAATCCACGAAACTCTTCTGGCAGCACATCGCACCCTACGGAGAAAACTGGTCGCAGGCCGCACCCCATCTGGACTACTTCCTCTACGGGCCCCTGTTCAACATCCTCTTCGCTCCGTTCGCCTACCTGCCCGCGTGGCTCGGACCCTTCGTCTGGAACCTCTTCAACTTCTCGATGTGGTTCGCGGCGATCTTCACCCTCCCCGGCAAGTTCACCCGCGAGGAAAAGTGCAAGTCGTTCCTCTACACCTTCCTGATCCTCGCCTGCACGCAACTCTCGTTCCAGTACAACGTCGCCGTGGGATACATGTTCCTCTTCGCATACTCGCTGCTCGAACGCGACAAGGGATTCTGGGCCGTGCTGCTGATGATGATCTCCGGATTCACGAAGGTTTACGGCATCTTCCAGCTGGGACTCCTGCTCTGCTACCCCCACTTCTGGCGGAACGTCGCCTATGCCCTGCTGATCGGGGCCGCACTCCTTGTCGCGCCGGCCGTCAACATGCCCTTCGCCGAACTCCCCGACTACTACGGGCAGTGGATTGCGGCACTCACCGAACACAAGGATACCCGCACCTGGATGAATGTCTTCTATCTGCGGCCCCTCGGGCTGCTGCCCTTCCGAATGTGGGTGCAGATCGGCGTCCTCGCCCTGCTCGCAGCCGGACTCGCGGCCAATTTCCGCAAATGGAAGCAACCTTTCTTCCGCCTGGCAGCCCTCGCCGTGCTGATGGGCTACGTCATCCTCTTCAGCAACTCCAGCGAAGGACACACCTACGTCATCACGCTCATCGCCTACCAGTTCTGGTACTGGAGCATGAAGCGCGGCGATGCGCTGAACCTCATCGACCGCATCGTCTACTGGGCAACGTTCATCATCGTCGTCGTCATGCCCGTCGACGTGCTCTGCCCGCCGGGCGTCATGCAGATCTTCTACGACTGGCAGATCAACCTCTGGCTGCTGGTCTATCTCTGGCTGCGGATCTGTTGGACAGCCTTCATCTGCACCCCGCCGACACTCTCCAAAGAGCGGCCACTCATCGGCGTTCAATAGGACAGCGAGGAGTTGTACAAACACCAAAAAAGACGCACCGGGCTTTCCGATGCGTCTTTTATTTTACGGGACAGGGCGCGGTGTCAGAACGTAAAGAAGTAGTTCATGAAGAAGTTCCAGAACGTAACCACCCCGATGGCGAAGAGTTTGGCCAGGTAGAAATTCAGGTGGAAACGCCCGTGCAGCACGTAGATCGTGGCGTTGTTGATCGCCAGCCCCACCAGCGAAATACCCAGAAAACGCAGGTACTGACCCGCAATGTCGGGATTCTCGTTGTGGAAGGTCCAGATGCGGTTCAGGATATAGTTCGTGGTCGCGGCGCAGAGGAACCCCAGCGAGTTGGCCACATACTTGTTCAGCCGCAGCCACTCCTTGCAGGCGTAGGTGATGCCGAAATCGACGAACACCCCGGAACCGCCGACCACACAGAATTTCAGAAACTGTTCAATCATCGTTGTCCATTCGTCCCGCCGCCGACCTCGGTCGGAACGGGTTTTCCGTTAAACCAATTCGTATAGCCCTCACGGCGCAGGGCAAACCCCGCGTCGAACGTCTCCCCGGCCAGCTGCTCCGGGACCACGAAGCACACCTCCCGCATCACCGCCGTATCGGCCGGGAGCGTGAAATGCGCCCCGGTCGGGAACTCCTCGACCCGGAAGCGGCCGTGTTTCCAGAGCATCGTCAGCGCCGTATCGCCCTCCCCGATGCGGATCGCGTAGGGATAGGGATTTTCGAGCCGCAGCGTCAGGTGCAGCGTATCGCCCGGAGCCACCCGTTCCGAAAGCCCCCCGAAGGAGATGTCGACCCGCCGCACGGGATGGAACGATGGGTCGACGAACCAGGTGAAGGTCCGGCCGTTGGCCAGGCGGATGGTCCGCACGTCGCGCGTGGAGTCGGCATCGGGCGTGCACTCAACGAGTACCTCGCGGCCCGTGAAGCGCGCGTCGTCGTCGCGGAACTGCCACTGGTGGGTCCGGTAGCGGATGTTGGGCTGGCAGTAGGCCTCGCCGCCCGTGTAGAGGGCGTATTTGGCCGCCGTGGCATAGCCGTGGCGGAAGACCACGGGACGCCCGGCCGCCTCGGCAGCGATGGCGCCGTAGCTCTCGGGGTTGTGGAACACTTCGAAGCGAATGTCCGTCGGGTTGAAGATCATCACCAGCCGCACCACGGCAACCAGCGCCACGGTCGTCAGACCGGCCCGCATGACGTAGCGCCGCGTGCGGGGATGGCGCCGGGCATAGTCGAACAGCAGGTAGAGGAGCCCGAACGAGGCGACGATCACCCACTGGGGCTGGACGTAGCCGCGCAGCGACGAGAGCAGGAAGAAGCCGATAAAGCCCGCGGGCAGCAGCCGAAGCAGCCGTTCGAGGGGCGTCCGGGCCTTCGTTTTGCGCCACGCCTGGACGTAGAGCGGCACGAAGAAGGGGTTGAAGACCACGAGCATGTTGGCCAGGAAGTCCGTGACGTAGCTCACGCGGAAAACGGCGTTGCGGCCCGAAAGGTGGTAGGCGAACGAAGCCCAGTCGTGGTGGGATTGCCACAGCAGGTGCGGGACGAGCAGCAGCAGCGTCACCGCACCGGCCAGGTAGAGGCCCGGGCGCAGGAAGAGGCGCCGCGGCGTGACCGTCAGGGCGAACAGGACGACCAGCGCCCCGTGGTATTTGCTGTAGGCCATCAGGGCCATCGTGACGCCGAGCCAGAACCACGCCCCGCGCCGCTCCTCGGTGAAGCGGCGGAACGCCCACAGGAACAGGGCGGCGGTGAAAAGCAGCGGGCCGTCGGGTACGGCGATGAAGCCGTAGAGCTGCAGCATGAGCGTCGCGGCCGCGATCGTGACGAAGAGTACGGCGTCGCGGCGCGTGGCCTCCGCGGGGCGGATCAGCCGCCACACGACCCACAGGTAGAGGGGTTGCAGCAGCGTGAAGCAGAACCGCACGCCCAGCTCCCCGCCGAAGAGGCGTTCGCCCAGCCAGACCAGCAGCGCCGTCATGGGCGGATGGTCGAAATAGCCCCACGAGAGGCGTTCGGCGAACATGTGGTAGTAGGCTTCGTCGTTGGCCAGCTGCGTGCAGCCCGCCTGGATGACATTGGCGAGCCACCACACCCCGAGCCAGCAGAGAACCAGTCGGTCAGGTCCCCACGAAGCGTACCACTTTTTGAGCGATGCTTTCATAACCGTCGGCAAAGGTAGGAATTTTTCCCGGGATTCGCCACGGATCCGCCGCTTTTGTCCCGATTCGGACGTGGAATTCCGACAACCGCCCCGCAGGTGTTCCGGAAGGGGATTCGGGACGTTGTTCATAACTTGTTCATTAAAATTCCGGGCCCAACCCTTGCACGATCCGGAACTATCCCTATCTTTGTTCCCGAGCAAGGTTCCCAGCCGGCGGCTGCCGGCCCGGGATCAAAAGGGAACTCCTGTGCAAATCAGGGACTATGCCCGTAGCTGTAAGCTCCGAAAACGGCTGCACACTCTTTGCCACTGTCCCCTCGGGGACGGGAAGGCGTGCCGCGGGAGCGAGTCAGAAGACCTGCCTTGCCGAACAGGCCGAACCCGCGGGATGTCAGGGCGACGCCGAAACATTTTTTTACTTTTTACAACATAAAAACCCGGATACGGATGCGTGCCGCTCCCCGCATGGCTCGGCCCTGCAGGAGAGACCCGTCCCCGACCGGAACGATTGTGCAAACCTTCAACACTGGGACCATTATGGGCATTTCGGAACTCTACATCGTCAAGCGCGACGGAAAACGCGAAGCCTTCTCCGTCGAAAAGATCAAACGTGCCGTCAGCAAGGCATTCCTCGCCGTGGGCGGGTACGCCACCGACGACGACCTCACGGCCGTACTCAGCCGCGTGCGCATCGCCGACGGAATGTCCGTCGAGGAGATTCAGAACCAGGTCGAGGTCGCCCTGATGGCCGAACACTACTTCGCCGTGGCCAAGAGTTACATGCTCTACCGCCAGAAGCACACCGAAGAGCGCGAAGAGCGTGAAAAACTCCGATTCCTGACCGACTACTGCGCCGCCGCGAACCCCGCCACCGGATCGAAATACGACGCCAACGCCAACGTCGAGAACAAAAACATCGCCACCCTGATCGGCGAGCTGCCCAAGCAGAACTTCATCCGCCTGAACCGCCGCCTGCTCACCGACCGCATCAGGGAGATGTACGGCAAGGAGCTGGCGGACAAGTACATCCACCTGCTCAAAAACCACTTCATCTACAAGAACGACGAAACCTCGATGGCCAACTACTGCGCCTCGATCACGATGTACCCCTGGCTACTCGGAGGAACGATCTCCATCGGCGGAAACTCTACCCGCCCCACGAACCTCAAGTCGTTCTGCGGCGGCTTCGTCAACATGGTCTTCATCGTCTCGTCGATGCTCTCGGGAGCCTGCGCCACCCCCGAATTCCTCATGTACATGAACTACTTCATCGAGCAGGAGTACGGCGAGGACTACTACACGCGCGCTGACGAGGTCGTCGACCTCTCCCGCAAACACCGCACCCTCGACAAGGTCATCACCGACTGCTTCGAGCAGATCGTCTACTCGATCAACCAGCCCACCGGAGCCCGCAACTTCCAGGCCGTCTTCTGGAACGTCGCCTACTACGACCGCTACTACTTCGAATCGCTCTTCGGGGAGTTCGTCTTCCCGGACGGCTCGCGCCCCCACTGGGAGTCGCTCTCGTGGCTGCAGAAGCGATTCATGACGTGGTTCAACCGCGAACGGACCCGGACCGTGCTGACCTTCCCCGTCGAGACCATGGCCCTGCTCACCCGGGACGGAGAGGTGCGCGACGCCGAATGGGGCGACTTCACCGCCGAAATGTATGCCGCCGGGCACTCGTTCTTCACCTACCTGAGCGACAACGCCGACTCGCTGTCGTCGTGCTGCCGCCTGCGCAACGAGATTCAGGACAACGGTTTCAGCTACACGCTCGGGGCCGGCGGCGTCTCCACCGGCTCGAAAAGCGTCCTGACGGTCAACCTCAACCGCTGCATCCAGTACGCCGCCCGGAACGGAATGCACTACCTCGCCTTCCTGGAGGAGGTCGTCGACCTCACGCACAAGGTCCAGACCGCCTACAACGAAAACCTCAAGGAGCTGCAGGCCAAGGGGATGCTGCCGTTGTTCGACGCCGGGTACATCAACCTCGCGCGCCAGTACCTCACGATCGGCGTCAACGGGCTGGTCGAGGCCGCCGAGTTCCTCGGCATCGAGATCAGCGACAACGACCGCTACGCCTCGTTCGTGCAGGAGGTGCTGGGGCTCATCGAACGCTGCAACCGCAAATACCGCTCGAAGGAGCTGATGTTCAACTGCGAGATGATCCCCGCGGAGAACGTCGGCGTCAAACATGCCAAGTGGGACCGCGAGGACGGTTACGTCGTGCCGCGCGACTGCTACAACTCCTATTTCTACGCCGTCGAGGACCCCTCGCTGAACGTCATCGACAAGTTCCGCCTCCACGGACGCCGCTACATCGAACACCTCACCGGCGGTTCGGCCCTGCACATGAACCTCGAAGAGCATCTCTCGAAGGAGCAGTACCGCCACCTGCTGCGCGTGGCCGCCGAAGAGGGGTGCAACTACTTCACGTTCAACATCCCGAACACGGTCTGCAACCGCTGCGGGCACATCGACAAGCGCTACCTGAAGGAGTGTCCCGAGTGCCACTCGACCGACGTCGACTACCTCACGCGCGTGATCGGATACATGAAGCGCGTCTCGAACTTCTCCGCGGCCCGCCAGCAGGAGGCCGCACGCCGCTACTACGCCCCGGCGGAGAAGAGCCCCGCAACCATTCGTCCGGAAAACCCCGCAAACGCATGATCCGCTACCACAACTTCGACGTCGTTTTCGCGGAGATTCCCGACGAGACGACCCTGGCAATCAACCTCACCGGCTGCCCGAACCGCTGTCCGGGGTGTCACAGTCCCCATTTGTGCAGCGACTCGGGGCGCGTGCTCGACGAAGAGGAGCTCGCGGCCCTGCTCCGGCGCTACGGGCGCACGGTCACCTGCGTCTGCTTCATGGGCGGGGATGCCGACCCCGAAGGGGTGGCACGACTGGCGGGATTCATCCGCCGGGAGTGGTCCCGGCTCCATGTGGGCTGGTACTCGGGGCGGCCGCAGCTGCCCGGAGGATTCGACCCCGGGGCGTTCGACTACGTGAAACTCGGACCCTGGATCGAAGCCCGCGGCCCGCTGACCGCACCCACCACCAACCAGCGGCTCTACCGCGTAAGCCCCGACGGCGCGATGACCGACATCACCGAACGCTTCCGCCGAAAAGCCATCTGACGTTCCCGGGAGCCGGAAAGACCTTAGAGATTAGTAAACCTTTCGTGTCGTCTGCCATACGACCCCCTTTCCGGCTCCCGGAGAACTTTCGATATGCCGCCGGTTCCGGCTCCCGGAGAGCCCTCGGTCCGCTGCCGCACCCCTCCCGGCAAACACCGGTCGGCGCGGCGGCATTTTTTTTGCCCCGGCCGCATGGGGAATCTCCGAAAAAACGTATTTTTGCCTCCGAATCATGAAAACCAGGCACGAACTCACGGAAATCCTCGACTTCATCGCCGAGTACGCCACCTACCTGCTCGGATCGGGGGTGCACACCTCGCGCGCCATCCGCAACTCGCAGCGCATCGGCGAGGCGCTGGGGGTTGACATCCAGCTGTCGAGTTTCCAGCGCAGCACGATCCTCACGGTCCGCGACGACGAAAGCGGCGAAGCCATCACCCGCGTGGTGAAGATCCCGGCGCTGCCGATCAGTTTCGAACGCAACTCCGACCTCAGCGCCCTGAGCTGGGACGCCCTCGACGAACACCTCCCGCTCGCCGAGATCCGCCGCCGTTACGCCCTGCTTATCGAAAAACCGCGCATCGACCCGATCTTCGTGCTGGTTACCGTGGGACTGGCCAACGCCTCCTTCTGCCGCCTCTTCGGCGGAGACTGGACCGCCATGGCCATCGTCTTCACCTCGACGCTCGTGGGATTCGCCGCCAAACAGCGGATGCAGGCCCACGGCGTCAACCACTTCCTGATCTTCATCGTCGCGGCATTCATGGCCTCGCTCTGCGCTTCGTCGGCCCTGCGATTCGACTGCACGGCCGAAACGGCCCTCGCCACAAGCGTCCTGTTCCTCGTTCCCGGCGTCCCCCTGATCAACGGCGTGATCGACATCGTCGAAGGACACATCCTCATCGGCTGCAGCCGCCTGATCAATGCCCTGCTGCTCATCATCTGCATCGCCATCGGACTGGCGGCGACGCTCCTCATGGTTAAAGACAGCCTGCTATGATCGCTGCGGACATTCTGCTCGACGGGCTCTTCGCAGCCGTGGCCGCCATCGGGTTCGGCGCCATCTCCGATCCCCCGATGCGGGCCTTCCCGCGCATCGCCCTGCTCGCCGCCGCAGGCCACGCCCTGCGCTTCTCGATGATGAACTACGCCGATGTAGACATTGCCTCGGCATCGCTCTGCGCAGCCATGCTTATCGGATTCGGAAGCCTCTGGCTCGGACGCGGGATCCGCTGCCCGATGACGGTCCTCTACATCCCGGCGCTGCTGCCCATGGTCCCGGGAATCTACGCCTACAAGAGCGTCTTCTCGCTGATCATGTTCCTGCAGTCGCTCAACGATCCCGGCCAGGGAATGCAGTACATGCAGCTCTTCTTCCTCAACGCCACCGTTTCGCTGAGCGTCATCGCCCTGCTCGCCGCGGGCGCCACGCTGCCGATCTTCGTCTTCAACCGAAGGGCATTCTCCCTTACCCGGCGCCGGAAAATCGACCATCCGACCCCCCGGCCCCCGAAAAAGGATGAACCCGCCACGGAACCCGACGTCGAGCCCCGAAACCCCGGCGAATAACCCCCCCCGTCATGGAAACCTTCTGGAATACGATTGCCGACTACAACGCCGCCACCTGGCCCGCCCAACTGCTGCTGGTCGGAATCGGCGCCGTGCTGACCCTGCTGCTCTACAAACGCCCCTCGCCCGCCGTGCGCTCGGCCATGAAGATCTACATGGCCGTGCTCAACTTCTGGATTGCCGGAGTCTACTACCTCGTCTGGTGCCGACCGCGGGAATATCACGACCTGCTGGCCCTGTTCTGGGCTATCATGGGCTGCATCTGGCTCTACGACCTCGCCGTGAAGCACGCCTCGCTCGAACGAACCGGACACCACACGATCTTCGCCCGCGTGCTCTTCGTCATGCCGCTCGTCTATCCGCTCTGTTCGCTGGCCCTGGGCCGGGAGTTCCCGATGATCACCTCACCCGTCATGCCCTGTTCCGTGGCGGTCTTCACCGTAGGGCTGATGCTCGCCTTCTCGGAGCGCGTCAACATCGTCCTGGCGATGTTCCTCTGCCACTGGGCCCTGATCGGACTCTCGAAAGTCTACTTCTTCGGAATCCCCGAGGATTACCTGCTGGCCTGCAGCGTCGTCCCGGCTCTCTATCTCTTCTTCCGCGAATACATCCGAAGCCTCGCCAACCAACCCGCCAAGCCCTCCCCGCGCGTCCTCAACGGATTGCTGGGGCTTCTCTGCGCGATCATCGGCGGATTCTTCGCCTTCACGCTGCTGCACCAGTTCAACCTCTTCTCGGAACTCTAAGTCCGTCGCTCCGCAACAATCCGGGCCGGAAACCGCCGCCCTCCGGCCTGCATTACACGAACACTCCGAACGGACCCCCTAAGCCCGTTCGCACCAACACCCGACCTTAAAATGAAACCTCCTTTCGCCATCGACAAAAGGAGGTTTTGTGGAAAAGCCGAAACCGGTATGGTTTCAGTAAGGGAGTGTCTTCAGACCTCTCTTTTTCAATCGGTTCGCCGGGCTTCCTGCAGCAACTCGCCCAGGACGCCGATGTGCTCGGCAATCAGCTCCGGCTGCCGAGGAGCTTCATCCGCCACGTCGAGCGTCGTCTCGCCCGACAGCACCAACACCCCCAACGCCCCCG
>CALUMM010000072.1 GCA_944321755.1 uncultured Alistipes sp. | reverse complement strand
CGGAGCCGTGAGGCCGCGACGATCGTCGCCGAGGCGCAGAGCCTCTTCGACAACGGCTACCGCGAGGTGACGCTCCTGGGGCAGAACGTCAACTCCTACCGCACGGGGGATGTGGACTTTCCGGAGCTGCTGCGGCGCGTGGCGTCGATTTCGCCGCTGCTGCGCGTTCGTTTTGCCACGTCGCACCCCAAGGACATGAGCGACCGCCTGCTCGAAACGATGGCTTCGATGCCGAACATCTGCCGGTCGATCCACCTTCCGGCGCAGTCGGGCTCGACGGCGATGCTCGAACGCATGAACCGCAAATACACGCGCGAATGGTACCTCGACCGCATTGCCGCCATCCGTCGCTACATGCCGGATTGCTCGATCACGACGGACCTCATTGCGGGCTTCTCGGGCGAGACCGAGGAGGAGCACCGCGAGACGCTGTCGCTGATGCGCGAGGTGGGCTACGACTTCGCCTACATGTTCAAGTATTCGGAGCGCCCGGGGACCTTTGCCGCGAAACACCTGGTCGACGACGTGCCCGAGGAGGTGAAGTCGCGGCGGCTGCAGGAGATCATCGCGCTGCAGAACGAACTGGGTCTGGCAAGCTACCGCCGCGACGTGGGTCGGGAGTTCGAGGTGCTGGTCGAGGGTGCGTCGAAGCGCAACCCGAACCAGTTGTCGGGGCGCACGTCGCAGAACAAGGTGGTGGTCTTCGACCGGGGCGACCATCGTGTGGGCGAATACGTGCGGGTGCGCATTACGGGCTGCACGGCGGCGACGCTCTTCGGCGAGGCCATGTGAGAATGAATGGAAAAAATATAAAAAACACGAAAATCGATGCGTTTTGACGAATTGGACCTGGAGGATGAGATCCTCGACGGTCTCGAAGATATGAATTTTTACGAAATGACGCCTGTCCAGGAGCACACCATTCCGGTGATCCTCGAAGGTCGCGACCTGATCGGCTGTGCGCAGACCGGTACGGGCAAGACGGCGGCCTATACGCTACCGCTGCTGAACCGGCTGCTGCTGGAGGGCAACGAGGAGAATGTGGTGAAGTCGCTGATCATCGTTCCGACGCGCGAGCTGGCGTTGCAGATCGACCAGCAGTTCCAGGGTTTTTCGTATTATGCGCCGATCTCCACGACCGTCGTTTACGGGGGTGGCGACGGCAAGGGCTGGGACCTGCAGAAGAACGGGATGCTGAACGGCTCGGATGTGGTGATCGCCACGCCGGGACGGATGATCTCCCACCTGCAGAACAGCCACGTGGACCTTTCGCACGTGGAGTACCTGATTCTCGACGAGGCGGACCGGATGCTGGACATGGGCTTCAGCGACGACATCATGAAGATCATCTCCTATCTGCCGCAGGATCGACAGACGATCATGTTCTCGGCGACGCTTCCGCCGAAGATCCGGGAGTTGGCGAAGACGATCCTCCGCAACCCGGCGGAGGTGAACATTGCGATCTCGAAACCCAACGAGGCGATCGACCAGTCGGCCTACGTCTGCTACGAGAGTCAGAAACTGGGCATCATCCGGGAGCTGTTCGCCGAGCCGCAGGAGTCGAAGACGATCATCTTCTCGTCGTCGAAACTGAAGGTCAAGGAGCTGGCGCATACGCTCAAGCGGATGAAACTCGACGTGGCGGCGATGCACTCGGACCTCGACCAGTCGCAGCGTGAGGAGGTGATGCTGAATTTCAAGAACAACAAGGTGAAGATTCTGGTGGCGACGGATATCGTGGCCCGCGGAATCGACATCGAGGATATCGGTCTGGTGATCAACTACGACGTGCCGCACGATCCGGAGGATTACATCCACCGCATCGGCCGTACGGCGCGGGCCGCGGCGACGGGCAGTGCCATTACGTTCGTCAGCGAGGAGGAGCAGGGCAAGTTCCATCAGATCGAGAAGTTCATCGAGCGGGATATCCGCAAGGCGGAGCTTCCGGCGAGCGTGGGCGAGGGTCCGAAATACGAACCGGAGGAGGGCCGCAAACGGGGTGGCCGAGGCGGTCGCGGCCGGAGCAAGGGCGGCGACGGGCGAGGTCACGGTCGCGGACGTCGGGATCGCCTGCGTGACAAACCGCGTGGTGGCTCCTCGCCGCGTGAAGGCCAGCCGGGAACGGCGGACGAGGCGACGAAACGCCCCTCGGGGGAGCCTGACGCTCCGACGGCTTCGGCGCCGACCAACAGTGCAGCCCCGGTTCCGCCCGGAACGGGAGCGGAGGCTTCCGGGGAGGAGAAGCCTCGGAAACGCCGTCATCGCGGGGGGCGTCATCGTCGGCGCAAGATGCCGGTTTTAGAGGGCGAAGGTGAGCTTTCCCGCTGATCTGCCTCCCTGTGTCGCTAAAACTGGATAGTTCGATGAAAATTTGGGTTGTATAATTTGTTTTTGTCTAATATATATATATATTTGTTCCTGGAATCTTTAAAAAATCATTGATTGCGTTATGAAACGATTCATTTTCCTGTCGGTCTCTTTGTTGTCCATACTATTCGCCACGGCAGCGGAATCCATCGACGAAGTCCTTAAACCCTATTGTGAAATGCCTGGTGCGCACTATGTCAATTACCTGCGGCAAAAGGAGTATCGCAAGGCTGTGAAAGCATTGGACGGTGAGTTGGCGGAGTTTCATAAGACCCTGAAGCGTTTCGATATGATTACGTTGAAGCTCGGAGTGCCGGAACTCGATAGTCTGTCGCGGAAACTGGCTGCTATCGACGGGCTGACCTGCATCTGTTCGAATGACGACGATGCGCGTAAGGCAGGCGATAGCGCGCCGTCGGATATGTTCGGAGCTATTGTGCCGTCCGTGACTTACTTGCAGGGATACGCCAGGAAGAGCGGCGCGTTTTATACCGAGTTCGTCTATCTGATGCTCGTGCAGCCCGGCGCGGCAACGATTGCCTACTTCGAGGGACAGCTCCGGGAGGAGCATTTGAAGTATGCCTTGCCCAATGTATCGCAGGAAACGAATGTTGAGTTCGAATAGGGTGCAAGGATAGCGAATGGAAGGTTATGATTGATTTCGGGTATGTGCGGCGGTGATTGCCGCTCCGTTGCAGCCTGTTCGGGACATCATAGCCGGAACGACGCCCGGTGTGCAAGCGCAATGCACACCGGGCGTCGTTTCGTATTGCCGGTTGTTGTGATTACTTATGCCGTTTGCTTGGTTCTTCAAGGCATCATAAAGCCGGGAGGGGCGGGTAGCTTTGCATACGCGGCCATGGGCCGCGAGCAACGGCGTTTGGAACGAGTCCCGAGAGCCTTGGACCTTCTGTTTGCCCGGCTTTGCACTACTTCTGCCGGAAAAATTTGCATCGGAACCCCAGATAAAAAAGTCCCCCTTCTCAAAGGGGGATTTAGGGGGATTGTCTCACCTGGATTTTTCGGGAGCGGAGCCGTCAGCTCTGCTATACAGTCCTTACTTCTGCCGGAAATAGATCTGCATCGGAACCCCCGAAAAATCCCAGTGGTCGCGGATGTTGTTTTCGAGGAAACGCCGATAGGGCTCCTTGATGTACTGGGGCAGATTGACGAAGAAGGCAAACTGCGGCGTGGGCGTCGGCAACTGCGTGACGTACTTGATCTTGATGTACTTGCCCTTGGTTGCGGGGGGCGGGTAGTTCTCGATCAGCGGCAGCAGGAAGTCGTTCAGCTCGGAGGTGGCGATGCGGCGTTTGCGCGACTGGTAGACCCGGATGGCGGTTTGCAGGACATCGAGAATGCGCTGCTTGTTCAGTACCGAGGTGAAGATGATCGGAATGTCGTTGAACGGCGCGAGTTTCTTCTTGAGGAATTCGGTCCACTCCTTCATCGTGTTGTTACTCTTTTCGATGAGGTCCCACTTGTTGACGACGATCACACATCCCTTTCGGTTGCGGACAATGAGGTTGTGGATATTCAGGTCCTGGGCTTCGAGACCCTGCTGAGCGTCGAGCATCAGGATGCAGACGTCGGAGTTCTCGATGGCGCGGATCGAGCGCATTACGGAGTAGAATTCGAGGTCCTCCATGGTTTTGCCCTTTTTGCGCATACCTGCGGTGTCCACGAGGTAGAAATCCATGCCGAATTTGTTGTATCGGGTGTGGATGGAATCGCGGGTTGTTCCGGCAATGGAGGTTACGATGTTGCGTTCCTGCCCGAGCAGAGCGTTCGTGAGGGATGATTTTCCGACATTGGGGCGTCCCACGATGGTGATATGGGGCAGGTTTTCGTCCTCATCGGAGGCGGCGTCTGCGGGGAGAGCCGCGAGGATGGCATCCATGAGGTCACCGGTTCCGCTTCCGGACATCGAACTGATGCAGTAGGGGTCCCCGAGCCCGAGGGCATAGAATTCGTGCGAATTGAATATCAGGTCGTTGGTATCGACCTTGTTGCAGACGAGGATCACCTTCTTGGAGGTTCGGCGGAGGATGTCTGCCATGAGCATGTCGAGGTCAGTGATTCCGGTGCGGACCTCGACGAGGAAGAGGATTACATCGGCCTCGTCGATGGCCAGGAGGACCTGGCGGCGGATCTCGTCTTCGAAAATATCCTCCGAGTTGACGGTGTATCCTCCGGTGTCGATCACGGAGAATTCTCGGCCGTTCCAGTCGGTTTTTCCGTAATGGCGGTCACGGGTCGTACCGGCCGTCGCATCGACGATGGCCTTTCGTTCACCGACGAGGCGGTTGAAGAGGGTGCTTTTTCCGACGTTGGGGCGTCCGACGATTGCTACGAGGCTCATGATTATGTCCGTTCTTTGTTGCTTTTGGAGTGCAAAGATAGCGCAAATCCGTGAGGGTAAAAAATTTTTCGTGAAAATTGGCCTGTATCAGCGCCTCCCGCGTCCGAATCCCGCTGTTTCCCTCGGTCTGGCACCGCCCGGGAGCCCGGAGCCCGGAGCCCGGAACCCGGAACTTTCCTTCCTGCCCTTCCCTTGAAACTCGGTGTTCTTCTCCGCCTGGTGCCGCCCCGGAGCCCGGAACTTTCCTTCCAGCCCCTGCTCCAGCCCCTGTTCCAGCCCTTGTCCCAGCCCTTGCTCTTACCCCCCCCCTCGGTGAGGCTTATATGCCGGCCCGGATGTAACGGCTTTCGGTGTCGCCGGCCTGTACGGGATAGAGCAGGATGGCACTGTACCCGGCGAAGAGATGCTCCAGCAGGGACGGGATCCGGCTCATGGAGGGGTGGTAGGAGACGCGGTCGCGGCGGCTCATGACAAACCAGAGACAGTCGTCGTCGCGCAGGTCGTGTTCGAGCGAGGGGATGTCGTCCCACTGGCTGAAGGGCACGACATCGATGTTCGCCGGTCGTTTCCGGCCCTTCGGGCGGAGGTATTCGAGGGTGGACTCGGGGGCCAGGAGTGCGATTTTGGCCCCCGAATTCTCGGCGAGGAGCCTGATTCTCCGCATCCACAGTTGGAACCCGGCCTCCTGTTCGGCCTTTTCGGGCACGACGATCAGGTGGCGCTTGATCGTGTTGACGGGTTGCACGGGGCGGTAGAGGAAGGTCGTGACGTTGCTCTGGGTGAGGATGTCTACGGCCATTTTCCCGATAGCGGGGCTGGGGGGTCCTGGGATTCCGGGAATGCCGGGGAGTGCCGGGACGACCGGAGCCGTGAGGTGCATTCCCATGACGATGTCGGTGATGCTTCGTTCCCGGGCGACGCTGACGATGGCGTTGGTGATGTTCACGTCGTAGCGGAGCAGTTCCTGGAGGTATATGTCGGCTGCCGCGGCGGCTTTGGCGGCGGCATCGAGGACCTTGCGGGCCTGTTTTTCGACATTGGGGTCGTCGGCCTTGTTGTCGATGGCGTGCAGGGCGTAGAGTCCGTTTGGTTCTCCGGCCCGTTTGAGCATCGCACTCAGCCCGACGAGTTCGTCCGCCGACTCCTCGTGTGCCACGGGGATGAGAATATGGTCCTCCTGCCTGGGTGTTTTCACCTCGGGGGGGCGGTTCTGTTTCACGGCGATGTTGTGGGCTCCGCGCTGCGTGGCGAAGGTCGAGACGGTGCATGTTGCCAGGATCATCAGGATCGTTCCGTTGAGGACGCTTTCGTTGAGCAGCCGGATGGGCTCTCCTTCGGGGGTGTATCCGAGGATGACGTTGTAGCCGACCATCACGGCGGCGAGCGTTGCGGCGACGTGTGCCGAGCTGAGTCCGAAGATGACGGTTCGCTGGTCGGGGGACAGGCGGAACGACTTTTGGGTGAGCCATGCGGCGATGTACTTTGCGGCGGTGATCAGGACGATCATGACGGCCGCGACTTCGAGGCTTTCCCAGTCGCGGAAGAAGGCGCGGTAGTCGATGAGCATTCCGACGCCGATCAGGAAGAAGGGTATGAAGATGGCATTTCCGACGAACTCGATTCGGTTCATCAGGGGTGAGGTTCTGGGGATGAGCGGGTTGAGGGCTATTCCGGTAAGGAATGCCCCGATGATGGGTTCGAGGCCTGCGAGTTGGGCGAGGAACGACCCGAGGAATACCATGGCCAGGACGAAGATGTACTGCGAGATGTTGTCGCTGACCTGTTTGAAGAACCAGTGAGCCAGCAGGGGGAAGAGTACGACGATGATGGCGATGCAGAGGGCTACGGATCCTGCGAGACGCCACCAGAACATGTCGTCGACGTTTCCGGTGGCCATTCCGACGATGACCGTCAGCAGGAGCAGGGCGAGAGTATCGGTGATGACCGTACCGCCGACGGCGATGGTTACGGCCTTGTCACGTGCGATTCCGAGTTTGCTGACGATGGGGTATGCGATGAGGGTCTGGGATGCGAAGAGTCCTGCCAGGAGGATCGAGGAGTAGATCGAGAATCCGAGGACGTAGTATCCTGCGAGGATTCCGAGGGCGAGGGGTACGCAGAATGTGTAGAGTCCGAATACGAGGCTTCTCCAGGCGTTGTGCCGGAAGTCGGACATGTCCATGTCGAGTCCCGACAGGAACATGATGTATAGGAGTCCGGCAGTACCTGACAGGATGATGCTGCTGTCGCGCAGGACGAGGTTGAGTCCGTGGGGTCCGATCACCGCGCCGGCGATGATGAGCCCCAGGAGGTAGGGGATCTTTAGTTTGTTCAGCAGCAGGGGTGCCGCGAGGATGATGACCAGAATCAGCAGGAACTTGAGAATCGGGTCTTCAAGCGGCAGCGTCAGTGATGTATGAGTGAACAAGGAGGGGAACATGGTCCGAGCGCGGATTAAACTTGCCTTACAATAGTGGGGCTGGCGCCATTTCCGGACGGTTCCGGATCCTGCCGGGCTGACCCCGTAAATACAAATGTAGCGAAAATCGCGTTTAAAAGCAAGAGCAGTCGGCTGTTTTCTCGCATTTGGCGGGGGTCTGATCCGGGGTCGGGCCTCTTTTCCCGAGGGCTTTCGGGCATAGCGTGAGCGAGTTCCGTGAGGATTTCGGGGGAGAGCGGGGTATGGGAATTTTTCCTGTTGGCGGGCGGTTGGTCGAAATAATCTACTTCGAGGATACGGATTTTACGGAAAAAACCGTAACTTTGAAGAATCGGAATACGTAAACGACAACGGATGAATCGAACGCACCTCAGTGTAAAATTGCTTGGTCCCGTTCTTGCGGGCTTTTTCATCATGGGATTCTGCGACCTGGTAGCTCCGATTACGGGACGTATCGGCGCGGAGTTTCCCGCCGAACAACAGGGCGCGGTCAGTTTTCTCCCGACGATGGTTTTTTTGTGGTTTTTGGTACTTTCAACGCCTGTTGCCGCGCTGATGAACCGCTGGGGCCGCAAGGCCACGGCGCTCGTGGGTTACGGTTTCACCATTGCGGGGATGCTGGTTCCCTATGCGGCGGGTGCGGGTTGTTCCCTGGTGTGGTATTTCGTGGGGTTCGGGCTGCTGGGCATCGGCAATACGTTCGTACAGGTGGCGGTGAATCCGCTGCTGGCAACCATCGTCCCGGGGGAGCGGATGACGAGCTACCTGACCGTGGGCCAGATCTTCCGCAACACGTCGCTGCTGCTGCTGGCGCCGCTCGTGACGGGGCTGGTGGCCTGGACGGGATCTTGGCGTCTGCTGCTTCCGATCTATGCGGGCCTGACCGTTCTGGGCGGCGTGTGGTTGCAGATGACCGCCATCCCCGAACCGCCGCGCCGCGCTCATACGGCGGGATTCGTGGCGTGCTTCCGCCTGCTGAAGAATCCCCGGGTTCTGATTTCGACCGCAGGCGTGGCGTGCTTCATCGCCGGAGACGTGGGAATCGGCTTCCTTTCGGTGCGGTTGATCGATGCCCCGTCGTCGATCCTCACCACGACGGGTTTCTACGCCTGCCGGATCGTCGGGACGCTTGTCGGGGCGTGGGTGCTGGTGCGTTATTCCGACGTGAAATACCTGGCCTGGAATATGGCCGGAGCCTTGCTGCTGGCCCTGGCGCTGGTCTTCGTGCGGAATGAGGCGGCGATCTATACGGCAATCGGGCTGTTGGGTTTCGGCATGGCGTGCGTCTTCGCCACGTTCTATGCCGTGGCGACGAAAGCCGTTCCGGAGCAGGCCAACGAGGTGGCGGGGCTGATGATTCTGGCCATCTCCGCCGGAGCCGTTTCGGGTCCGGTCTGCGGGGCGGTGATCCGAGCGACGGGGAATCCGCACCTGGGAATGCTTTTTGTGGCGGTGTGCCTGGGCTACATGCTGTGGGCGGCACTCCGGCTGCAACGAAAATGAATAATATAAAGAGACGTATATGCGCAAACTCGTATTGACACTTTTGCTGATGTGCGCCGCCTGGGGCGCCTCGGCGCAACGTCCCCGCACGATGGTGGAGTGGGGCGTCATCGGGGGTATCAACGTTCCCGACTACACGACGAACATGGATGCCACGGACATCCGCAACAAGCTGGGCTGGCAGGCCGGCATCGTTACGGCGGTGAAATTCGGGGCGGTTGCCGTGGAACCGCAGATCCTTTACGTGCGCCAGGGCCTTCGCATTCGCCCGGAGGGGGCCGGAGAGTTGAACCTCAAGTCGAATTCGATCGATGTGCCGGTCCTGGCGTCGTTCCGGCTGCTGAGTCCGCTGCGGGTCTATGCGGGTCCGGTCTTCACGGTGATGAACGACTGCAAGCTGAAGACGGGCGGGGATCTGCTGGATTTCGGGCGGATCCGTCCGTCGCTCTCCTATACGGTCGGCGCAGGGGTCGTGCTGCTGCGCCACCTCCTGATCGACGTGCGCTACAACGGCCAGTTCCGGAGCAAGCACGACGTGGTGCTGCCCGACGGCCGGGAGCTCGACAAACTCCGGACCTACAACGTGGCGCTGAGCGTCGGCTATATCTTCTGAGGGGCCTATGACGGAGACAGTCAGTCGGGAGATTCTCATCGAGGGCGCCGACCCCCGGGAGCTTTACGGGCCGCAGAATGCCTATCTGGAACAGATCAAGTCGCTGCATCCGACCTTGAAGATCGTGGCGCGGGGTTCGTCGCTGAAGGTGCTGGGCCCGGAGGCGGAGACGCTGCGCTTTGCCAAACGGATCGACTCGCTGGTGGCCTACTACCTCAAGTACGGACACATCTCGTCGCAGGTCATCGACCAGTGCTTTTCGGGAGCGGCTTTGCAGGAGGAGGGTCCCGTCGATCAGGACGTGATCGTTTACGGCAACAACGGCAACATCGTGCGGGCCCGGACGGTGAACCAGCAGCGGCTCGTCAAACTCTATGACAAGGACGACCTGTTGTTCGCCGTAGGACCGGCGGGCTCGGGCAAGACCTATACGGCCATTGCGCTGGCGGTTCGGGCGCTGAAGGAGCGGCAGGTGCGGCGGATCATCCTCACGCGCCCGGCCGTGGAGGCGGGCGAGAAGTTGGGCTTCCTGCCCGGGGACATGAAGGAGAAGTTGGACCCCTACCTGCAGCCGCTGTACGACGCGCTGAACGACATGATCCCGCCCCTGAAGCTGCAGAAGTACCTGGAGGAGGGTACGGTTCAGATCGCACCGCTGGCCTACATGCGGGGCCGGACGCTGGACAACGCCTTCGTGATCCTGGACGAGGCGCAGAACACCACGCTGTCGCAGATCAAGATGTTCCTCACGCGCATGGGTCGCAACGCGCGCTTCATCGTCACGGGCGACGTGACGCAGGTGGACCTTCCGAAGAAGTCGGACAGCGGGCTGGTGCGCGCGATGGAGATCCTGCGCGGGGTCGACGGAATCGGGATCGTGGAGTTCGACCGCCGGGACATCGTGCGGCATCCGCTGGTGAAATATATTGTCGAGGCCTTCGACCGCCGGGCTGGCGCGGAGTCCCCGGAAGATCATGAAACGTCAAATTCAAAAAACGAATAGAGAGATATGAATCGCAATCTGACGGCCTTGCAGCCGACACTCGTTTGGAAACACTTTGCGGAGATCGTCCGCATACCGCGCCCCTCGTCGCACGAGGAGCAGATCCGCCGTTACGTGCTGGACACGGCGCATAAACTGGGTCTCGAAGCCCGCGAGGACGAGGCGCACAACATCTACGTGCGCAAGCCCGCGACGCCGGGGATGGAGAACCGCAAGGGGGTGATCCTGCAGGCGCACCTGGACATGGTTCCGCAGAAGAACAACGACAAGGAGTTCGACTTCGAGAAGGACCCGATCGACGCCTACATCGACGGCGAGTGGGTGACGGCCGACGGCACGACGCTGGGGGCCGACAACGGCATCGGCGTGGCTTCGATCCTGGCGGTGCTGGAGGACGACACGCTGGAGCACGGGCCGCTGGAGGCGCTCTTCACCGCCACGGAGGAGACCGGCATGGACGGTGCCTTCGGACTGAAGGGTGGCTTGCTGCAGGGCGATATCCTGCTGAACCTCGACTCCGAGACCGAGGGTGAACTCTACGTGGGGTGCGCCGGCGGACTGGATGCCAACATGCTCTTCGACTACGCCGAGGTGCCGACCCCTGCGGAGGGCTATTCGGCCGTGAAGGTCGTTGTCAAGGGGCTCAAGGGGGGACACTCGGGTATCCAGATCGTCTGCCAGCGTGCGAATGCCAACAAGACGCTGTTCCGCTTCCTGAATGAAGCTCCGTGCGAGACGCTGCTGGCGTCGGTCGACGGCGGCGGGCTGCGCAACGCCATTCCGCGGGAGGCGGAGGCCACGGTGCTTGTTCCGACCGAGGAGCTGGGCGCCTTCACCGAGGCGCTGGCGGCCTATAAGGAGGTCATCGTGGCGGAGTATGCCGGGATCGAGGATTCGATCGAGATGTACGTCGAGGCGTGCGACCGCCCGGCGGGGATGCTTCCGCGCGAGACGGCTGCGGCATTGATCCGTGCCGTGGTGGCCTGCCCGGACGGCGTGCAGAAGATGTCGATGGCCATGCCGGGACTGGTGCAGACCTCGACGAACCTGGCCCGCGTGGTTTCGGACGGCCGTACGGTGAAGCTGCAGTGCCTGCTTCGCAGCTCGGTGCGGAGTGAGAAACGCGCCCTGGGCGAGTCGATTGCGGCGCTCTTCGCGCTGGCGGGGGCTCAGACCGAATTGTCCGGCGAGTACGACGGCTGGAACCCGAACATGGCCTCTCCGATCCTGAAGGCGATGACGGCCTCCTACGAGCATCTTTACGGTCGGAAACCGGCCGTTACGGCGATCCATGCCGGTCTGGAGTGCGGCATCATCGGCAGCAACTACCCGGGTCTGGACATGATTTCGTTCGGCCCGACGATCTGCTATCCGCACTCGCCGGACGAGAAGGTGGAGATCGCCTCGGTCGGGAAGTTCTACGACTTCCTGACGGACACGCTGCGCAACATTCCCGAAAAGTAGTCGCGCGGTGAGCGTTTCATCCGACAAGTGGTTCGTGATCGTGAATCCCGTGGCCGGTGGCGGCCGCGGGCTGGATCACTTTCCGCAGATTTCGAAACTGTTGCGCGATGCGCATATCGTGTGCGAGCCGGTCTTCACGGAGCACAAGTTCCACGCCACGGAGCTGACCGTCACGGCAGTCCGCGAGGGCTACCGGCGGATCATTGTCGTCGGGGGCGACGGCACGCTGCATGAGGTGGTCAACGGCCTCTTCATCCAGCAGACGGTCCAGCCCGACGAGGTTCTGCTGGCCGTGGTGGCCGTCGGTACGGGGAACGACTGGGTGCGGACGTTCGGAATCTCGAACCGCTACCAGGACGCCGTGAAGGCGATCGCTGCGGGCTGTTCGTTCCTGCAGGACGTGGGGGTGGTCTCCTACGAGGAGTCGCACTACCGGCAGAGCCGCTACATGGCCAACGTGGCGGGTGTGGGGTTCGACGCCCACGTCGTTCGCAAGCTCTCGCACCTGAAGAAGAAGGGACACAAGAGCCGCTGGCGCTATACGTGGTGTGTGGTGAAGAACTTCTTCCGCTA
>CALUMM010000071.1 GCA_944321755.1 uncultured Alistipes sp. | reverse complement strand
ACCTTGTCCTGGAGTTCGAACGTGGCGGCCTGCGGCACGACGATGCAGTTCTTGAAGGTGCTGGTCAGGACGACATTGCCCGAACCGCCGCTGTGCAGCAGTCCGTCGGGGTTGGGGAATGCCGCACGCAGCGACACGCTGCCCGTCGAGGTGTCGATCACGCCGCTGATCGACTCCACGCGCCCCGGCCGTTCGTACATCGAACCGTCGTTGAGCTGCAGCTGCACGTCGGGCATGTTCTTGAGCGTTTCGGCGATCGAGCCGTAACGGCGCGTCAGCGAGAGCAGCTGGTTTTCGGCCATCGAGAAGTAGACGTACATCGTCGAGTTGTCCGAGACGGTGGTCAGCGGCTGAGGCATCGAGGCGCTGACCAGCGCTCCGACGCGGTACGGAAGCGTGCCCACGACACCGTCCGAGGGGGCCTTGACGACCGTATAGGAGAGGTTGTTGGCAGCGTTTACGCGCTGGGCTTCGGCCTGGGCCAGTTGGGCTTTGGCCGTCAGCAGGTTGTTTTCGGCCGTCGAGAGGTCGAATTGCGAGACGACGTTGCGGGCGAAAAGTTCTTTTTTGCTGTCATAGGTAAGTTGGGCCGTAGCGACGCTGGCTTCAGCGGCCGCGACATTGGCCTCGGCGGTTTGCAGGGCTGCCTTGTAGGGAACCTGGTCGATAATGAACAGGGTTTGGCCCTTGGAGACGTTCTGGCCTTCGTTCACGCAGAGCTGCCAGATGGTGCCCGAGACTTGCGGGTAGATGTCGATGTCCTGACGTCCGCGGATTGTGGCCGAGTAGTTCGTCGGGATTTCGCGGTCGGTCGTGGCAACGGTCATCACGGCGTATTCGCCGGGGCCCATTGCCGTCGGGGCCTGTCCACACGCAACGGCAGCCAGGCAACATGCCCAAACGGCCGCTTTCACAAATGTTTGCTTCATAACTTTCCTTTTTCTTAACTAAAAAACTTTTTCAGGTGCAAAAGTATCTTAAAAACGTTGTCGATATGCCTTATATTGCGAACAGTGTTGGTACTTTTCGGAACAAAAATAGGATTATTCACGGTTTATTCATTATTTTTGTTCGAAAAAAGAATTCTTATGGATAAGAAGAATCCCTTGATCACCACTTCCGAGGATCAGTTTATTGTCGGAGACTCCGATTTTTCCTATTTCGAGAACCACGCCTACCGGCTTGAAGGGTGTGCCATTCTCTTCTGCCGGGCTGGCGAGGCGGAGGTGATGGTCGACCAGTGCCAGGACCGGCTTGTACGGAACACCCTGATGCTGTTGTTGCCGGGGGCATACCTTTTGTTCATGGACCGTTCGGAGGATTTCAAAGTCTCCTACTGCACCTTTTCGCGCGATCTCTTTTCGGAAGCGGCCTTCCGTCTGGAACCGGATTTTTTTGCGGCTGTACACCGCAATCCGATTGCGAATCCCCCGCAACAGATTGTCGACGGAGCCGCCATCTGGTTCCAGATGGCGGCCTACACCTACCGGGACCGGCAGAATATCTTCCGCAATACGATCATCAAGAACCGTTTGCAGAATATCCTGTTGGAGATCAGCGACAAGATGCAGCGTTTCGCCACGAAGCCGGTGCGGACCTTTGAAAATACCACCCGGCAGTTGGAGTTGTTCCACCGTTTTGCGGCGCTTGTGCATGAACATTGCTCCCACGAACGTGAAGTCTCCTTCTATGCCGACGAACTCTGTATTTCGACCCGTTACCTTTCGACTATCGTGCGGACTGTGGCGCACACTTCGGCCAAGGAGTTTATCGACCGGGCGGTGATGCTTGAGATTCGGATGATGCTCCGTTCGACGGACCTGTCGGTGCAGGAGATCGCCTACCGGTTGAAATTCCCCGACCAGTCCTATCTGGGTCGCTTCTTCAAGAAGCACGCCGGGGAGTCCCCCACCGAATACCGCACGGGCTTAAGAAGCCCGTTTTAGGGGGCAATAGACGGATTTTTCGGTTTCCTGCCCGGCTTCTCGCCTTTGCCCCTCCCTGTCCCCGCCTGTCCCCGCCTGTCCCCGCCCGCCTCTGCTCACCCCCGCCTCTGCCCTCCCCTGTCCCTGTCCTCCCCTGTCCCTGTCCTCCCGCTCACCCCTGCCCGTCCCCTTCTCCGCCCTTCTCCTGTCCGCCCGTCCCTGCCCTCCCTGCCCTCCCTGCCCTCCCTTCCCTTCCCTTCCCCTTCCCCTGTCCGCCCGCTCCCGCCTCTGCCCGTCCCCGCCCGTCCCCGCTCGTCCGTCCCCGCCCGTCCGTCCTCTGCCCCGCCCGCCTCTGCTCACCCCCGCCTCTGCCCGCCCCTGTCCCTGTCCGTCCGCTCACCCCTGCCCGTCCCCTTCTCCGCCCCTCCCTGCCCTCCCTCCCCTCCCTCCCTTCCTTCCTTCCTTCCCCTTCCCCTTCCCCTTCCCCTTCCCCTGTCCGCCCGCTCCCGCCTGCCCATCCCGTCCGGTCTTCCCTGCCTTTTGGACCCGAATTTGCAGGGAGAAGGCGGATAAGGTCTCGAAATCTATATATAATATGGTTCCCGATTTTTCCGTTTATCACAAATGGATCTCCAGGGCCGGGGCCTGCCGTCTCGGACGCGGCCCGGAACCCGACGGTCCGTGGGGCGGAGAGCTCAAAACGAATAAAATTTCGAACGTTATGAAAGTCATGCTTTTCGGGACGCAACCCTATGACAGGGAGTCCTTCGAGCGGATCCGGCCGAATTTCGGCTTCGACATCTGCTATCACCGCAGCCATCTGAATGCCAGCAATGTGGCATTGGCCCGGGGGACCGATGCCGTCTGTATCTTCGTGAACGACACGGCGGATGCCGACACCATCCGCGAACTGGCAGCCATGGGTGTGAAACTGATTGCCCTGCGCTGTGCGGGCTTCAACAACGTGGATCTCAAGGCTGCCGCGGCCTATGGAATTCCGGTGGTCCGGGTTCCGGCCTATTCGCCCCATGCCGTGGCGGAACATGCCGTGGCGCTGATGCTGGCGCTCAACCGCAAGATCCACCGTGCCTACTGGCGGACCCGAGACGGGAACTTTTCGCTCCACGGCCTGATGGGATTCGACATGTACGGCAAGACGGCCGGAATCATCGGCACGGGCAAGATAGCCCGGGAGTTGATCCGCATTCTGCAGGGGTTCGGCATGGAGGTTCTGGCCTACGATCTCTACCCGGATGCGGCGTATGCGGCCCGGACGGGGATTACCTACGTTCCGCTTGAAGAGTTGTACGGGCGTTCGGACATCATATCGCTGCACTGCCCGCTGACCGACAGCACCCGTTACATGATCGGCGACGTGGCCATTTCGCACATGAAGCCCGGGGTGGTGATCATCAACACGGGACGCGGGCAGTTGATCCATACCGAGGCGCTGATCGACGGACTGAAGGAGAAGCGCATCGGGGCGGCGGGGCTGGATGTCTACGAGGAGGAGGCGGGCTATTTCTACGAGGACACCTCGGACCGGATTATGGACGACGATGTGCTGGCCCGTTTGCTGTCGTTCAACAACGTGATCGTAACCTCGCACCAGGGCTTTTTCACACGTGAAGCGTTGGATAATATAGCGCGTATTACAATGTTGAACATCAGCGAATTCGAAGTTGGTAAAAAGCTGACGAACGAGGTGCGGGCCGAATAGTCCGCATCGGCCGGGAACGGCGTCGGGAACGGCGTCGGGCAGAGGACGGGCTCAGCGGCCCGTCCTTTTTTTGCGGGGGCGGCGGGGATCGTGGTAGGAAGAACCGGAATCCGGGTATGGTCCGGTTGCCGGGAAAGGGCTATTTTTGTATCGGGATTTAGGAACGGCGGAACGGGAGGTGTAAAATGCCGCTTTTTCCGGTAGAAAGCCTTCAAAATGCCGGGGGGACCGTGTAAGATCGGTGGAAAACTGGTGGAAAGCTGGTGGAAAGCTGGTGGAAAGCTGGTGGAAAGCTGGTGGAAAGCTGGTGGAAAACCCCCGCCCCCCCCCTCGAAAAACCCTCGAAAAACCCTCGAAAGTCCGGTGAAAGACCCGATTTCGGGGGTGAAAAGCCCCGAGGGGCGGAAAATTTTCGCTAACTTTGTGCTTGCCTCCGCAGCCCGGAATCCGGTTGCGGACGCGGTTGACGACACATACAAACTCGAAAATACCCATGCTGCGAAAAATTCGGATCGTGCTGGCGATCCTCTTCTTCGTTCTGATCACGCTGTTGTTCCTCGACTTCACGGGGACGATCCATGCGTGGTTCGGCTGGATGGCGAAGATCCAGTTCTTGCCTGCCGTACTGGCGTTGAATGTCGGTGTGGTGGTGGGGCTGGTTGTCCTGACGCTGCTTTTCGGCCGTATCTACTGCTCGGTGATCTGCCCCCTCGGGGTGATGCAGGACCTTGTTTCGTGGTTCTCCGGGCGGCGGCGCAAACACCGCAACCGCTTCGCCTACACGAAGGCCCGTACATGGCTGCGCTGGACGGTGCTCGTGCTCTTCGTCGTCGTGATGGCGGCCGAACTCGGGAGCCTCGGCGCCCTGATCGCCCCCTACAGTGCCTACGGGCGGATGGTCCAGAGTCTGCTGGCGCCCCTCTACGCCTGGGGCAACAACCTTCTGGCCTGGGGGGCTGAACGCATCGACAGCTATGCCATCTATTCGGTCGACGTCTGGCTGAAGAGCCTGCCGACGCTGCTCGTTGCCGTCGTAACCTTTGCGGTACTCTTCGTGCTGGCCTGGCGCGGCGGACGCACCTGGTGCAATACGATCTGCCCGGTCGGCACGGTGCTGGGGGCCTTGGCGCGTTTCTCGCTCTTCAAGCCGAAATTCGATGTCTCGAAGTGCAACGGCTGCAAACTCTGCGCCCGCAACTGCAAGGCTTCGTGCATCGACCCCGCGGCCCACACGATCGATTACAGCCGTTGCGTGGCCTGCATGGACTGCCTGGAGCATTGCCGTCAGGGGGCTATCACCTATACGTGGCGGCGTTCAAAACCGGCGGAGACCCCGAAACCGGCGGAGACCTCGAAATCGGCCCCGAAACCGACTGCAGAACCGGCGGAGACCCCGAAACCGACTGCGGAACCGGCGGAGACTCCGAAACCGGCTGCCGGGCCGGAGAAGCCGGAGACGCCGGAGAAAAAGCCCGTTGCGGCGCCTGCAGCGGCGGTTGCGCCGAAGGAGGGCGGAATTGCCGACACGCCGGTCGATGCGTCGCGCCGCCGTTTTCTCGGTGTGGTGGGGCTGATGGTCGGGGCGGCGGTCCACGCCCAGGAGAAGAAGGTCGACGGAGGATTGGCCCTGATCGAGAAGAAACGCGCTCCGGAGCGTTCGACCCCGCTCGTACCGCCCGGCGCCCGCGGGTTGCGGGAGTTCCTCGCCCACTGCACGGCGTGCCAGCTCTGCGTGACGGTCTGCCCGAACCAGGTGCTGCGCCCGTCGGGCGATCTGATGCGGCTGATGAAGCCCGAAATGTCCTACGAACGCGGATACTGCCGCCCGGAGTGCACGAAGTGTGCGGAGGTCTGCCCCACGGATGCGATCCATCTGACGGAGCTTTGCGAAAAGTCCTCCATCCAGATCGGCCATGCCGTATGGATTCCCGAAAATTGCGTGGTCAACACCGACGGCGTGTCGTGCAACAACTGCGAGCGTCACTGTCCCGTCGGAGCCATCCATCTGGTTCCCAGCGATCCCGACAACAAAAAGTCGCTGCGTATCCCCACCGTGGACGAGGAGCGCTGCATCGGTTGCGGGGCGTGCGAGAATCTCTGCCCGGCCCGGCCCTTCAGCGCCATGGTCGTCGAAGGTCACGAACGTCATAAAACCCTCTGAAAAATCCCGAAGACATGGAGAAGAAAAAGATAGATCGCCGCGAATTCCTGAAGACCCTGGGTCTCGGGGCGGCAGCTACGACCGCAGCGCTTTACGGTTGCGGTCCGAAGGGCGGAAGCGCGGCTTCGGCCCCGGCGGGAGAGGTCCCCGCGGGCAGCATGACCTACCGGACGAGTCCGACGGGCGACCGGGTGTCGCTGCTGGGCTACGGGTGTATGCGGTGGCCGCAGCTGCCGACGCCCGCCGCCGACGGCAATCCCATCGACCAGGAGACGGTCAACGCCCTGGTCGACTACGCCATCGCCCACGGTGTCAACTACTTCGATACGGCTCCGGTCTACCTGCAGGGCTTTTCCGAACGCTCCACGGGAATCGCCCTCAAGCGCTATCCGCGCGAGCGTTACTACATCGCCACGAAGATGTCGAACTTCTCGAACTTCTCGCGCGAAAACTCCCTGGCCATGTACCGTCAGTCGTTCCGCGAGCTGCAGGTCGACTACATCGACTACTACCTGCTGCACTCGGTGGGCGGCGGCAAGGGGATCCAGACCTTCAACGACCGTTTCATCGACAACGGCGTGCTGGAGTTCCTGATGCGCGAACGCGAGGCGGGGCGCATCCGCAACCTGGGCTGGTCGTTCCACAACAGCGTGAAGGTCTTCGACCATCTGCTGAAGATGCACGACGAGGGCAAGGTGCACTGGGATTTCGTCCAGATTCAGTTGAACTACGTCGACTGGCGCCACGCCTCGCGCGGCAACGTCAATGCCGAATACCTCTACGGCGAGCTCGAAAAACGCAAGATCCCGGCCGTGGTTATGGAGCCGCTGCTCGGCGGGCGTCTTTCGCGGTTGAACGACTTCCTGGTGGGGCGTTTCAAGGCCCTGCGCCCGACGCAGAGCACCGCTTCGTGGGCCTTCCGCTATGCGGGTTCGTTCCCCAACGTCCTCACCGTGCTGAGCGGCATGACCTACATGGAGCACCTCCAGGACAATATCCGCACCTACTCGCCGCTCGAAGAGCTGGCCGAATCCGATTACGAACTGCTGGAGGATACGGCGCAGGTGATGCTCAAGTTCCCCACCGTACCCTGCACCGAGTGCCAGTATTGTATGCCCTGCCCCTACGGGTTGAACATCCCGGCGATCTTCGCCCACTACAACAAGTGCGTGAACGAGGGCAACGTGCCCAAGAGCCGTCAGGACCCCAATTACCGGGAGGCGCGGCGTGCCTTCCTCGTGGGATACGACCGTTCGGTGCCGCGGCTGCGTCAGGCCAGCCACTGCATCGGCTGCAACCGGTGTGTGGAGCACTGCCCGCAGTCGATCAAGATCCCCCAGCAGTTGCGGCGCATCGACCGTTTCGTCGAGCAGCTCAAGCAGGATACGCTTTGAGACCGGCAGGCTTCGGTCCGTTGCGGCGGAGCGGCCTCTCGAATACTTCCCTCCCGGTATCCGGGAGGGATTTTTTTCGTGCCTCGTTTCTTCCCTTTTCTCCTTCCTTCTCCTTCTCCTTCTCCTTCTCCCCTTCCCCCCCCCTCTCCCCGTGACTGTAAAAAAAAGCCTCCGGAGCGATTCCGGAGGCTTTTTCGTGGATTTCAGCCGTTGGGTTATCCTTGGTCGGAAGCGGAATCCCCGTCGGCCCGGGTTGGGAGATCTCCCCAGCCGCCGCCCAGCGCCTTGTAAAGCCGGACCAGCGCCAGGTGCTCGTTGCGTACCGCCGTACTCTCCTCGATCTGTGCGTCGAAGAACTTACGCTGGGCGTCCAGCACGTCGATATAGCGGATCACACCGTTGATATACTGTAGTTTGGCCAGTACGACATACTGCCGGGCCGCTTCCCGCAGGTTGTATTTCAGCTCGGCCGTGCGGCGCATGTTGCGGTAGGCCTCCACGGCGTCGTTCACCTCCTGGAAGACCTCCAGGACCTTCTGCTCATAGGCCAGGCGCGCCTGGTCGTAGGCCGCCAGCGCCGCGCGGTACTTCGCACGCTTCGACCCGAAGGCGAAGAGCGGCGAGGTGAGGTTCCCGGCCATGTAGGTGAAGGGCGATTCGAGCAGCCCCTTGAAGTGGCCGTTCTCCACACCGCCCGTCAGCGTGAAGGTCAGCCGCGGGAAACGGTCGGCATAGGCGATGCCCACGGCCGCCATCGCCGCCCGCAGCTGCTGTTCGGCCTGCCGCACGTCGGGGCGCCGCTGCAGCAGCGTCGACGGAAGCCCGATGGGCAGCGACTTGGGCATCACGATGTTCAGGTCCATGTCCGCACGCTCCACCCGGGCCGGGTAGCCGCCCGCAAGCACCGAAATCTGATTCTCCTTCTGGGCGATCTGCATCTCCAGATTCGGGATCAGCGCCGCGGCACTCGCCAGTTCGACCTTGGCCTGCTGGTAGTTCGTCTCGGAGGTCAGACCTCCTTCGAAACGGAGCTTCGCCTGCTGGACGCTCTCCTCGCGGGTCTCCACCGTGCGGCGCACGATCGCCAGTTCGTGATCGAGGGCCACCAACTCGAAATAGGCCGTGGCGACCTCGGCCACTAACGCCATCTGCAGCGCCCGGGCCCCCTCGACCGAGGCGAGGTATTCGGCCCCGCCCTTGCGCTTGGCCCACCGCAGGCTTCCCCACAGGTCGGCTTCCCAGCTCAGGCGGCCCTTGATGCCGATCTCCGGATCGTTCGAGTATTTCGAATCGGCATAGTCGTTCGTTTCACGGTTCGCATAGGCCGATCCGTCGATCGACGGAAGCCGGGCCGCCTTGCTCACGCGGTAGAGCTCTTCGAGCTGGCGCACGCGGGCTTCGGCCGACAGCAGGTTGCGGTTGCGTTCGAGCGTGCGGTCGATCAGTCGGCAGAGCGTCGTGTCGGCGTAGATCTCCCACCAGTTGCGGTCGCTGATCGAGAGCGAGTCGGTGGCTCCGGCGACGATCTCCGAGGGCAGGTTCAGTTCCGGGGCCTTGCACCGCTTCTGAACCGAGCAGCTCCCCGCCGTGAGGAGCAGCACGCCGCACGACAGGATATATATGATGGTGGCTCGTTTCATCGTTTTGACCATTTTTCTTTCACTTTGTAGACCCAGACGAAGAACAGCGGCACGAAGACGATACCGACCGTAATGGCCACGAGCATTCCGAAGAAGACGCCCGTACCGATTCCCTGACGGCTTGCCGAGCCGGGGCCGCTGGCGAAGACCAGCGGCAGCATGCCGAGGATGAAGGCCAGCGAGGTCATCACGATCGGGCGGAAACGCAGGTGTGCGGCCTGAATCACGGCCGACAAGGTATCGCGGCCCTTTTCGACCTCGTCCTTGGCGAACTCCACGATCAGGATGGCGTTCTTGGCCACCAGACCCACGAGCATCACCAGACCGATCTGGAAATAGATGTTGTTCTCCAGTCCGCAGGCCCAGTTTCCGAGGTAGGCGCCGATGCCCGCGATGGGAAGCGACAAGATCACCGAAACGGGAATCAGCCAGCTTTCGTACTGCGCCGCGAGGAACAGGAAGACGAACAGGAAGGCCAGCCCCAGCACGTAACCCGTCTGTCCGCTGACGTGCTTCTCCTGGTAGGAAAGGCCGCTCCACTCGACGCCGATCGTCGAGGGCAGGTGGCGGCGGGCAATCTGTTCGAGAATGGCCATGGCCTGTCCCGAACTGTAACCCTGGGCCGCTTCGCCCGAGATCGTGGCCGAGTTGAACATGTTGAAGCGCCGGATCGTGCCCGGGCCCGTCGTGTAGGAGGTGGTGCCGAGGGCCGTGATGGGGATCATCGCCTTGTCGGCCCCCCGCACGAAGAACAGCCCGAGATTTTCACGCTGGGCGCGGTACGGCGCTTCGGCCTGGATGTAGACCCGGTAGATGCGGTTGAACATGTTGAAGTCGTTGACGTAGACCGAGCCCGTGAAGGTCTTCACCGTCGAGAAGATGTCGGACATCGGGACGCCCAGCATCTGGGCCTTGTCGCGGTCCACGTCGAAGTAGAGCTGCGGGATGTCGTTCTGGATCGACGACGAGAGCCCGGTGAGCTCCTTGCGCTGTGCGGCGTAGTGCATCAGCGTATCGACGGCCCTTTGGAGGTCGTTGTAGGAGGCGTCGCCGCGGGCTTCGAGCACCATCTCGAAACCGCCCGAAGCCCCGAGGCCCGGGATCACCGGCGGCGTCGACAGATAGGCCTTGCTCTCCGGGTAGCGGCTCAGCTCCCGGCGCACGGCGGCCATCACCTCGCGGATGTCGGAGCTCTTGCGCTCCTCCCACGGCTTGAGGATCACGGTCATCTGGCTCCGCGACTGGTTCGTACCCACGCGCGGGCTCGATCCCGTGACGTTGAGCACGTACTCCACGTCGGGCAGCGACATCAGGTACTCCATCGCACGGTCCGTGACGCGGCGCGTGCGTTCGAGCGTCGCCCCCTCGGGGAGCTCCAGCTCCACGGTGAAGTAACCCTGGTCCTCCTGGGGCATGAAGCTCTGCGGTACGACCTTGTTGAGCAGCCACAGCGCCACGAGCGTCATGCCGAAGAGTGCGAGCATCCGTTTCGAGTGGCGCACGCCGCCGCGGATCATCTTTTCGTAGAACTTGTTGCCGCGGGCCAGCCAGAAGTTGATGCGGCGGAAGATGCGGTTTTTCTTCTTGCCCGAGTCGGGGCGCAGGATCAGGGCGCACAGCGCCGGGGAGAGCGTCAGGGCCACGAAGGTCGAGATCAGCACCGAAACGGCGATCGTGATGGTGAACTGCCGGTAGAGCTGCCCGGTGATTCCCGAGAGGAAGCTCACCGGGACGAACACGGCGCACAGCACCAGCGATGTGGCGATAATGGCGCTGCCCAGCCCGCTCATGGCCTTCTTGGTGGCTTCGTAGGGCGACAGCCCCTCTTCGTCCATCGTGCGCTCGACAGCCTCCACGACCACGATGGCGTCGTCGACGACGATACCGATTGCGAGGATCAGACCCAGCAGCGTCATCATGTTGAGCGAGAAGCCGAAGACGAGCATCACGCCGAACGTACCGATCAGCGAGATCGGCACGGCGATCGTCGGGATGAGCGTCGCGCGCCAGTTCTGCAGCGAGAGGAACACCACGAGGATCACCAGCAGCAGCGCCTCGATGAGCGTATGGTAGACCTCCTTGATCGACTGCGAGATGTAGGCCGTCATGTCGAAGGGGATTTCGTAGGAGATGCCTTCCGGGAAGTTGCGGCTGATCTCCTCCATGGTCTGCTTGACGCGCTGGGCCACCTCCATGGCGTTGGCGCCCGGCAGCATGTTGATGTTCATCACCGCGGCATTCCCGCCGTTGATGCCGCTCTCGGTGTTGTACGAGGCGGCTTCGAGCGACACGCGGGCCACGTCGCGCAGGCGGATGAGCGATCCGTCGGGGTTGGCGCGGATGACGATCTCCTCGAATTCGCTCACCGACGAGAGGCGCCCCTGGGCGATGATCGGCGTGGTGACGTCGAGGTCCGTGATGGGCTGCTGGCCCAGCACGCCGGCGGCCGATTCGCGGTTCTGGTCCTTGAGGGCCTTCTGCAGGTCCTGGACCGTGAGCCCGAGGTTGGCCAGGCGGTCGGGCTGCACCCAGATCTGCATGGCGTAGTAGCGGCTGCCGACGTTCGAGACGCTGCCCACGCCCGGCACGCGCCGCAACATGTCCAGCACGTTGAGCGTAGCGTAGTTCGAGAGGTAGATTTCGTCGAACTTCGGGTCGTTCGACAGCAGCGTGACGGTCATCAGGCGGCTCGACGCCTGCTTCTCCACCGAGATGCCGTTCTGCACCACCTCGGCCGGCAGGCGCGATTCGGCCTGCTTCACGCGGTTCTGGATCTCCACGGCCGCCAGGTCGGCATCCGTCGAGATGTCGAAGGTCACCGTGGCCGAGAAACTTCCCGAGTTGGAGTTCGTGGACTCCATGTAGAGCATTCCGGGCGTACCGTTCAGCTCCTGTTCAATGGGCGTGGCGACGGCCTGCGTCACGGTCTGGGCGCTGGCACCCGGATAGGAGGCCGAGATCTTCACCACCGGGGGCACGATCTGCGGATACTGGTCCACGGGCAGCAGGAACAACCCCAGCAGGCCCACGATGACGATGACGATCGAAAGAACGGTCGAGAAGATCGGCCGGTCAATAAAGAAATCCGATTTCATGGGCGGGTCAGTTTTCGGGGTTTTCCGATTCGGTTGCGGCCGCCGGTGCCGGTGTCGGAGCCGGGACCGGCTCGACCTTGTCGCCGTGGGTGAGCTTGTGGAAGCCCTCGACGACGATCTTCTCGCCCGGGACGGCGCCACGCTCGATGATCACCCGGTTGCCGACTTCGGGTCCGAGTTCGATCATGCGGCGCTCGGCCACGCTGTCGGGGCGGATCACGAAGATGTAGGCCCCGCCCTTCTCGATGACCACGGCCTTGGTCGGGATCACCGTGGCGTGTTCACGCACGTCCAGCAGCAGGCGCACCTTGGTGAACTGTCCCGGGAGCAGGATCCGGTCCGGATTGGCCATCTCGGCCCGCACGGAGAAGGTGCCCGTCTCGGGATCGACCTGCGGGTCGGCGAAATCCACCAGACCCCGCAGCGGATAGGGCGTATTGTCGGGCAGCGTGATGGTGATGTAGGGGTTCCACTTGCGCGTGGTGTCCTTCTG
>CALUMM010000070.1 GCA_944321755.1 uncultured Alistipes sp. | reverse complement strand
ACCTTCCGCTACGGAAACCTCAACGATCCAAGGGTTTACGTCGATTACTTCATCCAGTACAACCTCTCGGCCTCGCACGCCCGCGACTCGTTCGCCCGGGTTGCCAAGGAGCTGCTGCGCGAGAACCGCGTCGACGAAGCCGTCGAACTGCTCGACCTCGGGCTCGAAAAACTCCCGACGTCGCAGATCCGTTTCACCGACTCGAACACCTATCCCTTCCTCGAAGCCTACTACGCCGCCTCGGCCATGGGCGCCGAAGGAGCGGCCGAAAAGGGCGACGCCCTGTTGCGGGAATATGCCCACACGCTGATCGAGTACATCGAATACTACCTGCGTTTCGACGGTGCCCAGGGCGACATGGTTTCGGATCTGATCGACGAAAAACTCGACCAGCTGGGCGATGTCTACTACCTGGCCAGCTATGCCGGGCGCCGCGATGTGGTGGCCGAGCTGAACAACTACTACCGGACGCTGGGCGTCTCCGAGGAGAACCTCATCGACGTGGGCGACAAGTCCCAAGCGCTGGATTCGGTCGAATTGCAGGCGGCTGAATAACACACGAAAGGGGGGGGGCAACCGGGCCCGCCCCATCATTCAGTCACGGAAAAACCCGCTCCGAATCATCGGAGCGGGTTTTCTATGTTTAGTGTCCCGAGGGGGGAGCATCGCCTGCCCGGAAGTCTCGAAGGATCGGCCGGTCCGGAACCGGGGCTCGCTGCTGCTCCGGGAAAGGGTCCCTTGCCGCCCCCGGAAAAACTCTTGCCGCCCCCGGAAAAGCCCGGTGCCGACCCGGAGGCAGGTTCCGGTTACGACTTCTCCACCGTGGAGCCGCCCTTGGGGCTCTCTTTCGGTTTCGGCGTATTCTTGTTATAGAGGAAACGCTTGATCTTCTGCGTCGGGGTCTTCTCGAACTCCTCCTTCTCCTCCACCACCTCGGAGATCCGCGAGAACCGGTTCACCTTCGCATTCACGAAATCCATGATCTCCTTCTTCAACTGCTCGGTCTTCGCCTCCCAGGCCTCCTTCTTCGTCGCCCACTCCTCGCGCCAGTCGTCGATCATCGACTCGATCTCGTCGCGGTTGAAGTGCACGAGCGCCACCAGACGCCCCTCCTGCTCCGTGACAATCGAATCCGCAATGCAGACGTGCGAATTCAGCACGCTCTCGATGTCCTCCGGATAGATGTTCTCTCCGCCGGGTCCCACGATCATGTTCTTCAGACGCCCCTTGATGTAGAGCCAGCCGTCCTTGTCGAACTCCCCGAGGTCGCCCGTGCGGAACCACCCGTCCGCCGTAAAGGCCTCGGCCGTCGCTTCGGGATTCTTGTAGTAACCCTGCATCACGCTCGGAGTCAGGGCCACGATCTCGCCCTGCCGCGTATCGGGGTTCACGTTCTCCAGCCGCAGCTGCACTCCCGGGGCCTGCGGGCCCGTGGACCCGAGGCGCACCTGCGAAGGCGCCGCTCCGGCCAGCAGCGGGGCCGTCTCCGTCAGTCCGTAACCGATGGCATAGGGGACCTTCGCCTCCAGCAGGAAACGTTCGGCCCCGCCGTCGAGTTTCGAACCTCCGATGCCCAGGAACCGCAGCCGGTGGCCGAAGAGTTTCATCAGCTTCTTGCCCGCCACGCGGTGCAGGTAGCGGCGCAGGAACCCGATGCGGTAGAGCGTGCGCCAGAAACCGTTCGACTGGAACTTGGCCAGCACCTGGTGCCGGTAGATCTTCTCGATGACCAGCGGCACGATGAGCATCACCGTGGGACGCACGCTCCGCAGCGCCGGCATCAGCGCCGACGCCGTGGGCGGACGGTCCAGGTAGACCACCCGCGCCCCCATCGAGAAGGGGTAGATCATGCCGATCGAACACTCGTAGGTGTGCGACAGCGGAAGCACCGAAAGGAACGTATCCTCCCCGTCGACCGGGAAGATGGCCGACGAGATTTCGATCTGTTTGCAGAGCGCCTCGTGGGTCAGCATCACCCCCTTGGGCTTGGAGGTCGTACCCGAGGTGTAGATGATCACGGCCAGGTCGCCGGGCTGCGGAATCCCCGTAGCACCCGCCTCCCGGACATGCTGCGCGATGACTCCGAGGTTTTTCGTGCGCACCACGACGTTCAGCCGGTCGATGGTCCGCCGCGAGAGTTTCGTAAAGAGACGGTCCGAAACGAGCAGCGCCTTGGCTTCCGAATGTTCGATGATCATGTCGAGCTCCTCGCCCGAAAAGTCCGGGAGAATCGGCACGGCAATCATCCCCGCCGACGTGACGGCCAGATAACAGACTCCCCAGTTGGGCATGTTGCTGCTCAGCAGGGCCACCTTGTCCCCGGGGCGAAGCCCCGAAGCGGTCAGGATCTCCTGCACCCGGGCAATACGACGGCCCGCCTCGGCATAAGTCACATCCTCACCGTCGAACATCGAGTAGGCGATTCGGGACGCGAACTTCTCCACGCTGTTGCGGACCAGTTCGTAGAATGTATTTATAGTCATGACGTGTGTTCTTGTAATCCGTTATAATAACGCGATATCCGGCGCAAAATTACGAATTTCCGACCAAAAAACACTATTTTTGACATAAATTATCAACATGATCGACCTTTCGTATATCAAAAGAGTTGCAGCAGAAATCGGGTTCGACCTCTGCGGCCTCGCACCGTGCCGACACCTCCCCGACGCCGAAGCCCGTTTCCGCGAATGGATCGGAAAAGGGTATCACTCGTCGCTGGAGTATCTGGAACGGAATACGGAGAAGCGGTTCGATCCCCGCAAACTGGTCGACGGCGCCCGCACGGCCGTGGTCTGCGCCGTGGGCTACAAAAACAGCCTGAGCAACGGCTATCCCGACGGGCATCGCACCAAAGTCGCCTCCTACGCCTGCGCCGAGGATTACCACACGGTGCTGCGGCGGATGCTCCGCCTGTTACTCGACGCAATCCGAGAAGCATGGCCCGAAGTCCGCGGCCGCACCTTTGTCGATACGGCCCCCCTGGCCGAAAAGCTCCTCGCCGTGGAGGCCGGGTTGGGGTGGATCGGACGGCAGTCGCTGCTCGTCACCCCGCAATTCGGGAGTTATGTCGTCCTGGGCGAGCTGATCCTCACCGAAGAGGCCGACCGTTACGACGAACCGTTCGAAGGTTCGCGATGCGGGGAGTGCCGGGCCTGTGTGGAGAACTGCCCCGCGGGCGCCGTCATGCCCGGACACGGCATCGACACGGCCCGCTGCATCGCCTGCCACACCATCGAACGAAAACCCGACGTCGGAATCGAACTCGACGGCTGGATCTTCGGATGCGATGCCTGCCAGAGCTGCTGTCCCTGGAACCGCCGAGCCCCGCAACACCGAAACCGGGCTTTCGACCCGGTTTTCGATCCGCTGACGATGGATGCCGCCGCGTGGTACGGAATGGACGAAGCGCAGTTTGCCGAACGCTGCGGACGCACACCCCTTACGCGCAGCGGCCTGGAACGCATCCGAAGCAACATCGAGGCTTCCCGCAACGGATCCGGAGACCGGGAGGATTCCGGGAAGAAGAGCCGCTAAAAACCCCGGGCCGACACGGCTTCGGCCCCGGCCGGGATCAATCCCGCTGGCAACGGACCGGAAGCCCGAAACCCCGGGGATCGGAGTAGCACTCGTAGACCGTCGCCGAGGTCAACCCGAAGGTCCAGGCCCCGAACGAGTCGGAAGGTGCGGGCGAACTGGTCCAGTAATACCCCGACGGCGTGAAGAAAAAGACCCCGTATTCATCGTAACGGTATCCCACACCCGGATAGTAGGTCGTCGAGGAGCCGTTGTAGATGAAGTTCCAACCCTGGACGAATGTCCCCGACACCTCCGTCGTCCCGCTCGATACCGAAGCCGTGGCCCCCGTCTGCGTGAAGGCGCTGAAGACATACGGATGCGGGACCTTCCAGCCCGGCGGGCAGGGGTCGAACAGCGTCTTGGTCGTCGCCTGCCCCACGGTCGTACCGTTCGGGTTTCCCCACAGTGCATTGTTGCGGTAGGCCGAAGTCGTTCCCTGGCCTCCGCCCCAGTACCAGTCGTAGGAGGAACCGGATGTCGTGGCGATAAACGTATCGGGATGCGCCGTGGCGTACCATGTATTGCCCGTATAGCCGACATACTGCCCGGGCGATCCGGTCGTCTGGACCGCCGTCCACTCCGAAAGATAGTTGTAGGGATTGCTGTCGGCATCGTAGACCACATCCCCCCACGGGAAGGGATCCTTCCGACCCCACTGGAAAAGCGATGCCCGGAACGACCGCGCATAAGGCCCGTCCTCCTTGTAGATGGCCCCCAGGTTGCGGTCCATCATCTGTGCCGAACCCGCCCCGTAGGCCGTTTCGTAAGCCGGATACATCGTATAGGTCTCGGCTGCCGCCTGCAGCTCCTCGTTGGTCTGGTCCGTAACCCAGATGTGCCAGCTCCACAACGCCTCGTCCGACGTGGCGTCGGCATAGAGCCCGATTACGGCATTTCCGCCCAGTTCGGTGGGGCGCTCGGTCAGCGCAAAGGTGATCTCCCCGTCGGCATAGGTGATGCTCCCCGGCTCGATCAGCCACGGCTGGCTCTGCCACAGCAGCTTCGCATAACCCCCGCCCGTAATCTGGGCCGAAAGCGTGCGCCCCTCGTAGCGCTGCACCGCCTGCTGGAGACTGTCCGGGATAACGCCGTTCCCGGCCACCGTGGCGTCGAACGAATAGCTCTGCGAGGGTGTCGAAACCACGTAGCAGTTCGCCGTCTCGGCCGATGACGACAGACTGACGGTCGGACCGGTCGCCGTACCGGTCGAGATATCCTGCGTGATGACCGGCATCTGGGCCGCCGAAATCACGATCCCCGGCATCGACCACGTCGACGTATAGCCGTCCGTCGTGCTCACCACGACGTAGACCACACCGCCCCCCTGCGAATAGTCCGCGGGATTGACCGCCAGGTAGGCCATCACGGGCTCCGTTCCGAGCGTCGGAGGCTCCGAAAAGGTCACCCCGCAATAGTTGATCTGCGCCGCACCGCCCGCATAGGAGGCCGTCGCGGGGCTCGACGACGTCAGGTCGAACGAGAAGCTGCCCGCCATGTTCGCCGTCCCGGAGACCGTGCCCGACGAGGAGACCGTCGCGGCATCCGTCCCGAAGAGCATCACCGACTCGACACTCTTCCCGGCCATCGTTCCCGAACCCGTGAGGTCGACCTCGATCACCGCAAAGGCGTGGCTGAAGGTCAGCGGCCCGAAGTCGCCCGTCGTGCTCGTCACGGCCCCGGCCACCAGAAAATCGTAGTCGCCCAGATGCGACGAATCCCCCGCCGCGGACTGCGTCTGCTGCGTGGCGAGCGTGAAAGGCACGCCCGAAGCACTCGATCCGCTGCCCGCCGAGTAGGGGTAATAGGCGTAAAGCGTATAGGAGGAGGCGCCTTCGGTCAGCGTAATCTCCCCGCTGAACGTCCCGCTGGAGGAGGCTTCCGTCCCCTCGAAGGTCAGCGGCACGTTGGTCGTCGTAAAGCTGTCGCCGCTCTCGACGTAGACCCCGATCCGGTCACCGGGGCTCCACTGCATGTTATAGCCGTCCGGAGCCAGTTCGGTCCGGGTCTCCGAGGCCGAGGCCTCGATCCGGATCTGGCGTGTCACCATCCGCTGCGGGGCCGTATCCCCGGTCCGGTCTGCAGTGCAGGCACACGTCAGCCCGCATACGACCACGGCAGCAACAATCCGGCCGGTCATCCCCACTCCTCCCGATCGAAACCCTCGATCTCTCCGTCCACCGACGATACGGCGAATCCGCGCTCGATGCAGATCTCCGTCACCTCGATCTCGGGACGTATGTACGTTTGTTTTTCCATGATTCCAGCTGTTTTAGAGAACCGCCGCAAAAAACGCACATATCGTACCAAAGTATCGTTCGACCGTTTCAGAGGGCACAAAAAAAAAGCCTCGGCTACTGCGCCGAGGCTGTTTTTCCCAGACTGATCGGGACCGATTACTTCTGCAGTTCGGCAAGGGCAGCCTTGGCATTCTCGGCAGCCGGACCCGCCGTCACCTTCTGGAAGGCGGCAATCGCCTGCGGCTTCATCTCCTTGGCGTTGTAGGCCGCACCCAGCAGATAGTACATCAGGCTCCGGTCCTCCTCCTCGACCTGAGCGTCGGCGGCAGCCTGGCCCAACTCGATCACCTTGGCATAGTCCTTCTTGCCGGAGTAGGCCTGGAGGCGCACATTCTGGAACAGGGCGCTCGTCGGATTCTTCTCCAGCTGGGCGTCAGCCATCGTGATGATGCCGTCGAAATCACCGGCGCTCTGCATCTCGGCCACCTTGTTGTTCGTGTAGAGGGCCATCATCTCCTTGGCCTTGGCGGCATCCTCCGCATATTTCGGGTGGGTCTTGGAGGCAATGGCCTCGTAGATGTCCATGCCCTTCTCGTACTCGCCCATCTCGCAGTAGCTCATCGCCAGGTTCAGCGCCATGCCCGTATTGTCGGGATCGGCCTTGTAACCCTTCTCGAAGATGCCCGCTGCGGTCTTATAGTCCTTGTTGTTAAAGGCATCGCCACCCTGGATCTGGTAGATTTTGGCCACCCAGCCGTTCGACTTGGACATTTGCGTCATGTCGCCGTAGAGTTCGGCCAGTTCGGCGGACTTCGTGAAGTTCTTCAGCGCCTCGTCGTAGTTCTGAGCCTTGATGGCGGCACCGCCCAGGAAATAATAGCATTTGGGAAGCGTCGACTTGGCGGTTGCTACCTGCGAAGCCACCTCTTCGTTGTCGATACCCAGGTCGATCACCTGCTCGAACTTGGCGGCAGCTCCGGCGAAATCCTTGGCGTTGAACGCCGCACCGGCTTCGTTGAAGATTGTCGTAACATCCTGAGCCGAAAGCGTGAGAGCAGCCATCAGCGCTACGGCCGAAACAAAGATCTTTTTCATGCTTTTCCTATTCTTTATTTGTTGAGTTTTTCCGGTTCTGTACCCCGTCCCGGGATACGTTGGGGGCAAAAATACGAAAAAATTTCCACTTTTGCCAAATCTAATCCCGCAAACCTGCGAAAAAAGAGGTCATCAGCGTCTCGCATTCCGCAGCGAGCACCCCCGACGTCACGGTCGTCTTCGGATGGAAGACCGACTCGCTGTAACGGCGGTAACCCCGTTTCGGGTCGTCGGCGCCCCACACCACGCGGCTCACCTGCGCCCAGCCGATCGCCCCGGCGCACATGATGCACGGCTCGACGGTGACGTACAACGTGCACTTCTGCAGATACTTGCCCCCGAGCGTCGAGGCTGCGGCCGTCAGGGCCTGCATCTCGGCGTGGGCCGTCGGGTCGGAGAGCGTCTCCACGAGGTTGTGCCCCCGGCCGATCACCGCGCCGTCGGCCACAACAACCGCCCCGATGGGCACCTCCTGCTGATCCAACGCTTTTCGGGCCTCGTTTAGTGCGAGGCGCATGAATTTTTCATCGATTTGCCGCTGTTCCATGACGATTTTTCGGCAAAAAACGCGATTTTTTCCCGGATTTCCAAATCTTCCGCCGCCCCGATTCCCCGCCGGACCCCCGCCGAACCTCCATCGAACCTCCATCGAACCTCCATCGAACCTCCATCGAACCTCCGCCAGGCCCCCGCCGAACCCCCGCCGACCGCCGCCGTGCCGCCCCGGGTCCCCGAATTTTTCGTCCGGGCGCCCCCGAGAAGCAAAAGTTACGGAAAAAGTTATTAACTTTGCGGGTTACTAAGGACAAACTAACTTACACACACCATGTACAGAACACATACTTGCGGGTGCCTGCGCGCCTGCAATGTCCACGAAACGGTCACCCTGGCCGGTTGGGTGCAGAAAGTCCGCAACCTCGGGGCCATGACCTTCATCGACCTGCGCGACCGCTACGGCCTGACGCAGATCGTCGTCGAGGAGCACTCCCCGGCCGAAGCCCGCGAAACCGCCGCACGCCTCGGCCGCGAATGGGTCATCCAGGTCGAGGGCGAGGTCGTCGAACGCCAGTCGAAGAACCCCAAAATGCCCACGGGCGACATCGAAGTCTCGGCACGCCGCATCACGGTGCTCCACGAGGCCGAGGTCCCGCCCTTCACCATCGAGGAGGTCTCGGACGGAGGCGACGACCTGCGCATGAAGTACCGCTACCTCGACCTGCGCCGCCCGCCCCTGCAGCGGAACCTGATCCTGCGCCACAAAATGGCCCAGGAGATCCGCCGCTTCCTCTCCGACGAGGGATTCCTGGAGATCGAGACCCCCTATCTGGTCAACTCCACGCCCGAAGGTGCACGCGACTTCGTGGTCCCGAGCCGCATGTCCCCGAACCAGTTCTACGCCCTGCCGCAGTCGCCCCAAACCCTGAAGCAGCTGCTGATGGTCGCCGGATACGACAAGTATTTCCAGATCGTGCGCTGCTTCCGCGACGAGGACCTGCGCGCCGACCGCCAGCCGGAATTCACCCAGATCGACTGCGAAATGTCGTTCGTCGAGCAGGAGGACGTGCTCGAAATCTTCGAACGCTGGGCCAAACACATGTTCAAAACCGTCCTGGGCATCGAATTCACCGAGCCGCTGCGCCGGATGCCGTGGATCGAGGCCATGGAAAAGTACGGTTCGGACAAACCCGACCTGCGCTTCGGCATGGAGTTTTCCGATCTGACCGACCTGGCCAAGGGACACGGTTTCTCGGTCTTCGACGACGCCGAGTACATCACCGGTTTCGCCGCCCCGGGCTGCGCAACCTATACCCGCAAGCAGATCGATGCCCTCACGGAGTTCGTCAAACGCCAGCAGATCGGCGCCAAGGGCCTCATCTGGATCCGTCTGGAGGCCGAAGGCGGCGTGAAATCCTCCATCGACAAGTTCTTCTCGCCCGAAGAGGTGCGCGCCATGGCCGAGCGCTGCGGCGCCAAGGCCGGCGACATGGTCTTTATCCTCTGCGGCAAGAAGTTCAAGGTCCTCACGCAGCTCTGCGCCCTGCGCCTCGAAGTGGCCCAGCAGCTCGGACTGCGCGACCCGAAGAAGTTCGCACCCCTGTGGGTTGTCGATTTCCCGCTCTTCGAGTGGGACGACGAAACGCAGCGCTACTACGCCGTACACCACCCCTTCACCTCGCCCAAACCCGAGGATATCGCCTACCTCGACAGCGACCCCGGGCGCGTGCGGGCCAACGCCTACGACTTCGTCTGCAACGGCACGGAGATCGGCGGCGGTTCGATCCGTATCCACGACTCGAAACTCCAGGAGAAGATGTTCGAACTGTTGGGATTCACTCCCGACGAGGCGCAGGCCCGTTTCGGCTTCCTGATGAACGCCTTCAAGTACGGAGCACCCCCTCACGGAGGTCTGGCCTTCGGTTTCGACCGGCTCTGCTCGCTGTTCGGCGGCTCGGAGTCGATCCGCGACTACATCGCCTTCCCGAAGAACAACGCCGGGCGCGACGTGATGCTCGACGCTCCGGGTTACATCGACCAGGCCCAGTTGGACGAACTCTACCTCGACCTGCGCAAACCCGAGGCATAGCCCCGCGGCCATTCGGCAGCATGAAAAACGGTCCGGAATCTCCGGACCGTTTTTTTATCGGGTCAGCCGTCGGATCATCCGCGGTTCACGGATTCACAGATTTACAGATTCACCCCCGGGAGGTTGCGCACCACCCACCAGACGACGAACAGCACGCAATAGGCATAGGCGACCCAACGGTGCTGCACGATCGGGCGCAGACGCCCCGCTACCCGGCCGCGGTCGAGCGACGTCCAGGCCACGGCAAGGAAATAGGGAACCGAAACGACGAGGAAAGGGTTGAAACGCAAGGCTTCCCCCAGCCGTCCGTGCAGCAGGGCGTGCAGGGCGCGCTGTCCGCCGCAGGCCGGGCACTCCCAGCCCGTCAGTGCATGGAACGGGCACCGGGGCAGCCATACCCCATGCGACGGATCGACCGCATAGTAAAGGGCCGCCATCCCCAGCAGCGCTATCGGGATGGCGAGCCAAAGCGACCTGCGTGTCAATCAAAGGTCGAAAAGGGGCAGCGAAACGGCCGCCGCGAAGACAAACACCAGGAGCAGGTAAACCACCCAGCAGAAGGCCGCAACACCGACCGAAACCCAGGTCCACGTCCGGGCATTCTTGGCGGAACGCCGGGCCGCCTCATGATTGCCCGCGAACCAGTAGGAGTCGACCTGCGAAGCGTAGACGATGGCCACGATACCGCAGGGCAGGCAGCAAAGGATCGTGCTGACGATGGCCCAGGCCAGGAAGTTGTCGGGTTTTACCTCCTGAGGCTGGGATGCGGAGGCTGTCGAAGCGGAATTTGCCGACTCGGGAGTCGATTGGGGATCGAGAATTTCCATGTGATCGAAACAATTTGGGATTGAACGGTTACAAAGATACGATTATTTTCGAAAAATCCCCTTTCCGGCACCGACAAACCCTCGGAAGAGCGGCTTATCGGTCCTCTGCCGGGCGATGGCGGCGGACCCAAGCGCGCATGACGGGTTCGGAGGTCTCCCAGGGCAGCGGATAATCCCGGTAGAGGAAGGGCATTTCGGCATCGTTGAGCCGCCGCACCAACTGCTCCCGAAAGATCACGCAAGCGACCAGCCGTTTCACCCTTCGCCGTCCGCAGAAACGCGACATGCGGTTGAGCAGGCATTCGGACTCTTCGTCGAGCGATTCGAGCAGGGCCAACGTCCCGTCGCGCACGTAACCGGCATTCAGGACCTCGAATTTTTCGGGACCTTGGGCTGCATAGGAGATGAGCACCTCGTCGAGGAGTTCCGATTGCAGGTTGGTCACGCGAAGGAACTCCTGTTCAGCGTTGTCAAAGCGTTTTTGCCATGTATATTCCAAAATCACCAGCGTCAGAGCCAATGCATAACACACGGCAAGCAAGCAGATAAAAATCCGTTTTTCCATAAAAAAAGCACGGGTCAGTTACTTACCGGCTAACAAGGTACGGCAATACCCCACACGACGATAAACAAAAGCCCGCGCAACGCGCGAGCATTACATTTACCGTTCCTTCGTGTTTGAATTTTGCCGTTTCTGTTAGTCGGAACAATAACGTAACGCTTACGTTAAACAATAATATCATGCGGCGGATGCACCCGCCAACAAGGCAAAGATAGCGGTTTTTGGAGAAGAATCAAAAAAATAATCAAAGCGGAGAACCGGATCGGAAACCCCGAAAGAGCTCTTCACCCACAAAACCCTGCTCTTAGCCGGGCGCTTTTTGCATCGTCAAAAAGCGCCGCAAAAACCGACGGGCTTAAGAAGCCCGATTTATGGGCTGCTGGGCCTTATTGGGGTTTCCGAAGCCTTTACCCGCATCGTCTGGTGTCCGCCGCACTTTGCTTTTCGCGGAAAAAGAATCTTCGGAATTCCGAGCGCCCGGAACGGGAGGCTGGAAAGGCTTGATCTTCCTGCACCCGTTCAGCGAGGGATTCTGAAGATTCCCGCGAAAAGCAACTTGCGGCTGGTTTTGGGTACCTTTTGCCATCAAAAGGTACAAAAATCTGCAACCGGAACGGTTGCCTTTATGGCGCTTTTTGGGTCGGCAAAAAGCGCCCGGCTAAGAGCCGGGTTCTATGGGCGAAGGAATGTTGAAAGGATCGGAAGCAAATCACCGCTCCCAACCAACGGTCGAAGCGCGGAAATGCTGCGGAAACCCTTCATTGACACCTCCGCCCCTGAAACCGGTTTCTTAAACCGGCTTTCTTAAAGGGGATTTTTCGCTATCTTTACGGCGTAAAAATCTTCCAAGCCATGTCCAATACCCCTCTGGCCGAACGCCTGCGCCCCAAAAACCTCGATGAATACATCGGACAAGAGCACCTCGTGGGCCCGAAAGGCGTCTTCCGCAAGTTCTTCGAGACGGGAAATGTCCCTTCGTTTATCCTCTGGGGTCCCCCGGGCGTGGGTAAAACCACGCTCGCCAAAATCGTCGCCTCGCAACTCGAACGGCCCTTCTTTACCCTTTCGGCCGTCACTTCCGGCGTCAAGGAGGTCCGCGAAGTGATCGAGTCGGCCCGCAAACAGCGATTCTTCGACCAACGGCCCCCGTTCCTCTTCATCGACGAAATCCACCGCTTCAACAAGTCGCAGCAGGATTCGCTGCTCGGGGCCGTCGAGCAGGGAATCGTCACGCTGATCGGCGCCACGACCGAAAACCCCTCCTTCGAGGTGATCTCCCCGTTGCTGAGCCGCTGCCAGGTCTACATTCTCCGGGCGCTGGAGGACAAGGACCTCCAGACGCTCCTCGACCGCGCCCTGCGCACCGACCTCGAACTGCGCGAACGCGAAATCGAGGTCCGGGAGACCGGAGCGCTGTTCCGTTTCGCGGGAGGCGACGCCCGCAAGCTGCTCAACATCCTCGACATCCTCGTCGGGGCCACCGACGGCAAGGTGACAATCACCGACCAGTACGTACAGGATTGTCTTCAGGAAAACATCGCCCTCTACGACAAGAACGGCGAACAGCATTACGACGTCATTTCGGCCTTCATCAAGTCGGTGCGGGGCAGCGACCCCAATGCCGCCGTCTACTACCTGGCGCGGATGCTGGCCGGAGGCGAGGAGCCGCGGTTCATTGCCCGGCGGTTAGTGATCCTCGCCGCGGAGGATATCGGACTGGCCAACCCCAACGCGCTGCTGCTGGCCAACGCCTGCTTCGACACGGTGCACAAGATCGGGATGCCCGAGGCCCGCATCCCGCTGGCCGAGGCGACGATCTACCTGGCGACCTCACCCAAGAGCAATTCGGCCTACATGGCCATCGGCAAGGCCCTCTCGCTCGTGGAGCACGA
>CALUMM010000069.1 GCA_944321755.1 uncultured Alistipes sp. | reverse complement strand
CCGAGGAACGTCACCGAACCCGTCTGGCCGTTCGTGAGCTTCACCAGACCGGCCCGCGAGTAGAAGTTCGAGATGATCGCCGAAAGGTCCATCGGGAAGGCATCCTGACCCGGAAGCTCCTCCAGACGGTTCGACATCTCGCGCAGCGCCTGCGCCCAGCGCGACGTCGAGTCGGCCATCACCAGCACCTTCAGACCCATCGAACGGTAGTATTCGCCGATCGTCATACCCGTGTAGACCGAGGCCTCACGCGCCGCAACGGGCATGTTCGACGTGTTGCAGATGATGATCGTACGCTCCATCAACTTGTGGCCCGTGCGCGGGTCGACCAGCTCGGGGAACTCCTTGAAGATCTCCACCACCTCGTTGGCGCGCTCGCCGCACGCCACCATGATGATCACGTCGGCATCGGCCTGTTTCGAAATCGCGTGCTGCAGCACCGTCTTGCCCGCACCGAACGGCCCCGGGATGAAGCCCGTACCGCCCTCGGCCATCGGGTTGAAGGTATCGATGGCCCGCACGCCCGTCTCCATCACGCGCGACGGACGCGGCTTCTCCGTATAGCAGCGAACGGCCTGCTTGACGGGCCACTTCTGCACCATCGTGATCGCGTGGTCCTTCCCCTCGGAGTCGGTCACCACGGCGATCGTATCCGTCACCTTGTACGTTCCGGCCTTCGCCACGCTCTTGACCGTATAGTTCCCGGTCATCGTGAACGGAACCATGATCTTGTGCATGACCCACTGCTCCTTCACCTCGCCCAGCCACGATGCGGCCGACACCTTGTCGCCCGCCTTGGCCAGCGGCGTAAAGGCCCATTCGGCCTCGAAATCAACCGGGTCGGTGATCGATCCGCGGGCAATGAACAGTCCCTCCATCTTTTCGAGGTCGTTCTGCAGACCGTCGTAGTTGCGCGAAAGCAGCCCCGGCGCCAGCGTCACTTCGAGCATGTGCCCCTCGAACTCAACCCGGTCGCCGATCTTCAAGCCGCGCGTGCTGTCAAAAACCTGTACATAGGCCGAATCGCCTATGACCTTGATGACCTCCGCCATCATCTTCGTATCACCCGTCCACACATAGCAGATCTCGTTCTGGCCCACAGGTCCGTCGGCCTTGACGATCACGATGTTGGAGATGATACCGTTTACACGTCCTGTCGTTTTCATCGTATTTTTTTATTGTTTATTTTCAATCAGTTCCCGGCCGTCCAGCTCCGCCATCAGGCGGTTAAACATCTCCCGTCCCCGCGCCGCGTCGAGGCGCGTCCAGCGGGCCACGATGTTCACGCGGACCAGGTAGGAGAGAATGGCGTCGAGGTCGAAATAGTCAAACGTCGCCAGCTCCACGGCCTCCGTCCAGCGGATCAGGTCCAGTTTGCGCTCCTTCTCCACGAGGTTCGCCTCGTCGTTCACCGCCGCGATCACCGCGTCGATATACGGGAGTTCGCCCCGCAGTCCGAAATCGGCCGCCGAGCTGCGCTGCAGCTGCTCCGCGACGTCACCGCCGCCCACGACCGAATCCTCGATCGGACGGCCCGTGGCCCGGGCGGCAATGGCTGCCGTGACGTTCCGCAGGTTCCGGTCGAACGACGACCACGCCCGCAGAAACCGGCTCCGCGAACGCGCGCACTCCGCATAGTAGGCGCCGAACAGCTCCCGTTCGAAACGCTGCGCCGTATCCACCGACTCGGCATCCTCGCCTTCGGGATCGGCGTAGGCCCGCACGACCCGCGCCACCGCCTCGGGAAGCCGCCGCGGAGCCTTCAACTCCTCCTCCAGCTCCTCGCGCGTGAGGTTCCCCAGCGGGTTGTACGACGAACGTCCGCCGCGCAGCGCCGCGAGGTTCTCGCAGTCGTAGTAGCCGTAGAGCAGGCGAACCTCCCGGGCATCGTCCCGCTTCACCCCCTCCAGGATCTCCCCGACGATCTCCCGGGCATCGAAACCCTTCGTATCGGAATCGAGCGTGTACTCCCGGAGCGAGGCTACCAGACAGTAATATTGGTTCGCGAACATCTCCTAAGCCTTGAACAAGAGTTGGTAAACCTTATCCCGGAGGTATTCGCCCAGCAGCGCCTCCAGATCGGCATCCGTAAACGAAATGTAGTAGCCGCCATCCTTGGCGCCCACCTTGAAGCCCGTCTTCACCTCCTTCGACCAGCCCACCTCGATGCCCGCATCGAGCAGCGTCTTGGCACTCTTGGTAAAGGCCGCGTCGAGTTTCGCCCGCGCATCCTCCGGAAGCAGCGCCTGCAGTTCGACCTTCCCAGAATCGGCACCGTTCCAGTTCTTGGCCACCGAAACGAGCATCTCACGGATGAACGCCGCATCCAGCGCCGCAGCCTTGACCCCTTCGCCGATCGACTTCGCAACGATCAGCGAGGCGATCTCCGACTTGATCTTCGAGACGGCCTGACGCCCGGCAAGCGAAATCTCCGTCAGGGTGTTTTTCTCCACATCCTCGGCCTTGGTCTGCGCCTTGCGGACGATCTCCGCGGCCTGGGCCTCGGCCTCCGAGACGATCTTCCGGGCCTCGTCCCGGGCTTCCGAAACCAGCTTGTCGGCATCGGCACGACCTTTCTCCAACCCCTCGTCGTAGAGTTTCCGGGTCAACTCTTGCAGTTTGTTTTCCATAGTGTTATCGTATTTTAATTATCGTTTTTCATTTTCGGACACAAAGATAAGAAAAGATTGCGCACAAACCGCAGTCCCGAACGACAAATTATCCTCTTTTGACGAATTTACGACACAAAATAGGTAATGTCCCCAAAGAAATCTCCCCTGCCCGCAAAAAGCGGGCAGGGGAGACCATCCCTCCGGAACCGGATGCTAACGAGATTCCGGAATGCCGTAAATGTACTCCACGGGCGACTTCTTGAAACGCAGGATGCGCGTGTCGTGCGGTCCGGCTCCGTTTTTCACCATGTAGAGATTCGCCATCCCCCCGGTGATGTACCAGCCCGAACCCTCCGGAGAGTGGACCGCAAAGAGAATGTTGTTGTAGTGCCCCGAATGTTTGATGCCGTCCGAATTCCACTGCGCGGCCGGGCCGTACCAGGTCAACGCCTCGTACTCCGGAAAATCGGGACTCCACATCCCGACACTGATCAGTTCGGTCAGCTGCAACGTGCCCACCACGATATCATTGCGCCGCTGCTGGCTCCGTTTGACGGTCGAATGACCCTCCCATGGAACCCGCAGCGTATGGGTCCCGCCCCACATCATCCAGATGTAGTCCGTGGCGTCGAATACCCGGTTGTACTCCTCCATCGACGGAAGTTCGTAGCCGTCCGGCGACAGCGCATCGGCCGGAAGTTTGTTGATATGCGCCGACATGTTCGCCGAAAAGCCATCCAGCACCGCCTTGCCGTCCCGCTCCACAACCCGCAGACCCTCACCGCTGTCGCCCTGGTAGGCCCACCCCCAAAGGTCGTAAAACTCCTCGGGAGTACAGCTGGCCAGATAGTTGTAGAGGCTCTTCCCGGCCTGCGCGGCCGGATCCGACGACGAAAGCACCTGATCCTCGAAACGCCGCGAGTTTCCCCGTGCGTTGTACTTGCACCACCATACGCCGTGGAACCACGTCACCGGAAGACCCCAGTTGCGGCGCACAACCGTATACTCCTCACGCCCAGAACCGTCCGCCCGGTTGCGGACGACCAGCCGGGCCGCCTGCCGACGCCCGTCAGCCGTCGGATCGTTCGGGCGCCAGCCCCCCAGAACCCGGAAGGCGTTCGCACGGTCGGGGAGCTCCGTAACCAGGACCCAGGGGTCCTCGCCCCCGTCGAACTCCACCGCCAGCTCCCGACCTTCGGGCAGCACGAAGGTACCCAGCTCGTTATCGACATAACGGCCGAAATCCACCGTATAGTCCGCATTGTCGAAATCCAGATCTCCTTCGATGCGCGTGGGATTCCCCGTGAGGCGCAGCAGGATCCGGTCCTCGGGATAGAACTGCTCCAGCCCCTTGCGGCGGAAACGGACCGCTACCTCCGCCGAAGGACGGTTCGGCGCATAAAGCGACTTGCGGATCCGGAAACGGTTCATGTCATCCGGGCCGCTGCCTGTCGAAACCTCCTCGACCGTCAACGGAAACTCCGTCAGCGGAACCACCTCCAACTGGCTGTCGCTCTCGACGGCCAGCAGGATCTCCGTAGCCGTATAGGGCAGCACAAGCGTCGTGCCGTCATCCGCGATCCCGACATCCGCAGGGATCTCCGACCGCGCCTCGTCGACCCGCAGTCGCGAATCCAGATCGGGATACAGCCCGGAACTCCCGCCGTCGCCCCACGCCTCGACGGTCAGCTGCACGTCCGTATCGACTATATCCTTGCGCAGCGTCACCGTATAGACCCGGTTGCGCACCAGCGGACGCGGCAATGCCCCCTCCAACGTATGGTGCTTCCCGTCGATCACGGCCTCGACCCGCACCCGCAGGTCGGCATTGTCCTGTTCGTAGAGATAGGCCACGCCGGGCGTATCCTCCGTGAGCGGCAGCGGCCGCGAAGTCGCCCAATCCGCGCGCTCCGCCCCGACGGGCATCGAAACCGGATCCTGCGCAAACAGATGGCCCGAACGGGCGGCATCGAGCAGCGTGAACGATTCGACCGAAACGCTCCCGGCCACCCGCAGCCGCAGGTCGATGCGCGCCGTTCCGTGCGTGAGCGTCAACGGTGCCGAGGTCGAACCCGCCGGGAGCGATCCCAGGTCCAAACGCCCGGTCGAAAAGGTGACGGTCGGAGCGTCGGGCGTCCCGACCGTCGCCGCGAGCCACGCCTCCTCCGAAAGGCCCGGGGCCGGAGTTTCGGAAATATGCTCCGCAGCGGCGTTCGCCACCACGTAAAGCCGGCCCGAAAGGCGTTCGAGCCGCAGGTCGCAGCCGCCCGCCGAGACGGGAAGCGATTCGTAGATCCGGGTCAGCCGGCCCTCCTCGAAAAGGTAGGCCGCCACCTCCCCAATCGCATCCGCATCCGCATCGGCTCCTCCGGCCGTCGGAAACGACGCCGCGCTGACCCGGATCACCCGCCCCGGCGCAGAGTCCCCCGACCCGAAGTCGAGGTTCTCCGCGCACGAAGCGAGGCTCCCGGCCAGGAACACCAGCCCTGCGGTGCGCACCCATATGCTGTTATTCAATGTCATCATACGATTTTCCTGTCATGGATTGTGGTTCCCGGAAATCCCCCGGGCATAACTATCGCCGCAAAGGCGTCAATTCCGTGTCGCTGCCCTCCTCCCACTCGTCGAACGAGACGTCGAGACGCACGTCGATCACATCCTTGCGTACGGTCAGCGTATAGATCTTGTTGCGCTCCAGAGCGCAATCGAGGCTTTTGCGCAGCGTCGTCGGCTTCCCGTCGATCTCCGCCTCGACAACCACCTCTAAACCGTCGTTCTCCTGCTCGTAGACGTACAGCACGGCCTGCGTGTCCCGGGTCAGCGGCTCCCGGATCTCCGCCACGGCATCCTTGCGCGCCACATCGGCCGGCGAAAGGTCGCCCTCAACCGGGAAGAGGTAGGCCGACTGTGCGGCATTCTTCAGCGTAATGCCCCGGACCGAGGCCACGCCCGCCGTGCGGATCTGCAGGTCGAAACGCGCCACGCCGCGCTTGAGCGTCACCGGAAGTTCCGTCTGCGAATTCTCCAGCCCGTCGAGCCGGAGGCTCCCCGAAAAGAAGCGCGCCGGAGCCGCATCCTTCATCGCCACCGAGAGCTGAAGCCACTCGCTCTCGCTGATCGAACGCTCCTGAAGGGCATTCAGATCCACAAGCCCCTCGGTATTGGCCACCACATAGAGCGTACCGGCATGGCTGTCGAGTTGGATGCCGTAGCCGCCGTCAAGCGACGTCGGGGTATCGTAGACCTTCGACAGCGTGCCGCCCACAAAGAGGCAGGCCCGCAGATCGGTCACATCGTTCTCGCCGGCGAGCGACTGCTCCGCACCCTCGAAGTTCGCCAAACGGGCCTTCACCAGCGGTGCCGGGCCCGGCGCCGGAAACGTCTCAACCGCATCGGAACAGGAACTGAAGCCTGCCCCCAGCATCATTGCAAAAGCCAAAGTCCTTACAGACAGATTGTTCATTTTCATGCTCTTTTTCATGTTCTTTCCTTTTTTAGTTTTCTGTTTGTTTGCTATTGATTCCCATGTGGGATTTTTCTATTCGTACATGTATTCGACGGGCGTCTTCACGCAACGCAGCACCCGGGTCTTCGTCGAGTTGTTCGACACGTATTTGACCCAGTTCTGGCCCGGGCGGTCCGCATCGGCATAACCCTCCATGATCCAGGTCCGCGACGCATCGCCCCAGGTTGCCAGCAGCAGCATCATGCGTGCGATATTCCCCGGCGTGGTGTCCCACTGGTGCCCGAGGCCCGCCAGTACCCAGGTCGAACCCCCGGAGCGGAACTCGTAAATCGCAAGCGTCCCGTAGGGATGCCCGAGGAACTGCGGATCCCGCTCCTGCACACGCACCGTAATCTCCACGTCCGCACGGTTCCGGTAGGTGCGCTCCCCGACCCCGCCGATATTGTAGTTGTCGCTGCGCGTGAAGAAGGCGTAGTCGGCATAACCCGGCACCCGATAGCCGTCGGGCGCCATCGCCGTCGGGTCGAGAGTCCCGAAATTCTGCCCCGAGGAGGCCATCCCCTCATGGTAGAAGGAGGTGCCGTCGTGGCGCAGCGGAAGCCCCTGCGTATTGCCGCCCTGATACTGGTCGCCGAGCAGCGAGAGCAGTTCCGCATCGTCGCACGTGGCCAGCAGGTCGGCCAGCTCGGAATCCGCAGCCGGATCCTTCGCAATCGAGACCTGATCCTCGAAACGCCGCGCATCGCCCCGCAGGTTGTACTTGCACCACCATACGCCGCCGATCTCCACGACCGGAAGACCCCAGTTGCGACGCCGGACCGTATACCGCTCCTCGTTGCGGCCCTCGCGGTCGGCAATCACAAAACTGCCCTCCTGCACGCGCCCGTCGGCCCGGGGGTCGTTGGGTTTCCAGCCGCCCAGCAGGCGGTAGGAGCCCTCCTCGGAGACCAGATCCATCCAGCGGGACTCCCCGGGAGCGAACTCCAGACGGATCGTCATCCCCTCGGGCAGCGTAATGCGGGCCAGTTCGCCGTCGACGTAACGGCCGAAGTCGCAGACCCCGTCGCCGTCCAGTTGCAACAGCCCCTCCAGGCGGACCGGATTCGCCTCGAAGACGAGCACCACCCGGCCCGAAGCGACCTCCCCGCGGAAAAGTGTCAGACCCATGTATTCGTCGGTCGTTCCCGGCATCCGCAGCGGTGTGGTGACCGAAACCGCGGCCACATGCTCCAGGTTCCGCGTCACATGTTCCGGCGTCACGCTGACCCCGCGGACACTCCCGTCCACACGGACCTCGGACCCCGCATCGGCCAGCAGCACCAGGCGCAGTTCACTGGCCGTATGGGGTACGAAGACCGTATCCCGGGCGGCACTGAAGGTCACCCCTTCGGGGAAGGTCGACGCCTCGACATCGACCAGCCCCCGCTCCACCGGGAACGACTCCGCCGCCGAACCGTTCGCCCAGCTCCCCGTCGAAACGGATACCGCAGCCTCGGCACCCCGGCCGCAAACCTCCAGCGTATAGACCGTATTCCGGAGGAGTTGCGACGGCAGGACGCTCTTCAAGCGGTGCCAGCCCCCGCCGAAGCGCACCAGCACTTCGACCGTCACGGACTCACCGGACTGTTCGCAGAGGTAGAGCAGCGTCTCGCGCCCGTTCACCAGCGGTGCGTCGGCGTAGTCGCGGCGGAACTCGCCCCGCGAAGCCGACGCCGGAGTGGACGGTGTGCCGGATTCGTTCACGTAGCCCCGGTCGGCCAGGCCCGAGAGCGTCACGGAATGGACCTCCACCTCCGCATCCCGGGAGAGCAGGTCGAGACGTGCCACGCTCCGCCGCAGGGTCACGGGAATCGTCCCGGATGTCGCCGAAACCTCCTCAAGAAGGGCCGAACCGGTCATCGACAAACCGTCGGCAGTCATCTCCCCGAGCGGCGATTCGAGCCGCAGAAACGTTTCGAGCGTCGTCGCCTCCGGGACCAGCGTCCCGAACGAGGCCACCTGCGAAGCATTCGCAGCAAAGTAAAGCGTCCCGTGCGGCGCTGACGAAGAGAAGGTATAAAGCCCCGTGCCCGCGGAGGGCTGACCCGGCATCACTTCCCGGAGCACCCCGCCCTCGAAGCGGTAGGCGGTCACCGTTCCGATCCGCGATTCGGCATCATCCTGCGGAAGGCCCGTGCGCTGCGGTGCGTCAGGTGCCGCAGCACTCAGGCGCACCGTAAAGGTCGCCACACCCGGACCGGTCGGGAAAGTGCCGTCGTCGGCACACCCCGCGAGCAGCAAAAGGCTTGCTATGGTCGCCGTAAAACGGCGTATGTTCACTGTTTTCATGATATTGCTTAGGGATATAAGGTCGGATTCTCCCGACTGTTCAGGTAGGAGGGCGAGTCGATCGGCATCTGCCACAGGTTCTTGACGTAGAAATTGTTCATCAGCTCCTGGGCCCACGGCCCGTAGGTGAACGAACTGCTGTGGCTGTAACCCATCACGTGTCCCAGTTCGTGGAACATGATCTCGCACGAATAGGTGTTGAAATAGTGCTGGATCCAGGCCTGCTGGTAGGCCCCGAACGACGAACCGCCGCCCAGACCCACCACGCCGTTGCCCGCATAGACCAACCCCACGTTCAGGCTCCGGGTCTGGCGCATCTGCCGCAGGACGGTCTCCACCGAGACCTTGTCCTCCACACCCCCGTTGCCATAGAGCCGGTCCGCATTGGCGTGCAGGATCTCCTCATGTTCGGGCATGTCGATCATGTAGGTGAAGTTCAGGAAGAAGGCAACCACCTCCCGGCAATGGACCGGACGTATGCCCATCCAGTTCCCCACAGGCCCCCCGTTCGGAAGATCGGGATCGCCCCCGTAGAGGCTGAAGGCGATGTTCCAGCCGTGCAGGATACCCTGCAGTTTCTGCCAGTAGGGGTCCTCCGACTCGATCCGGAACTCGATTTCCGCCAGCTCCTCCGGGCGCAGTTGCGGAACCGACACCCAGCGGCCCGTCTCGGAAAGACACCGGGTCGGACCCTGGGTCAACGGCAGCATCCCGTAAAAATCCGCAAAGGCCGGGATGGTGTCGAACCAGGCCAGGTCCAGAAACTCGCTGTCGACTCCCGGAATCCGGGCCCGGACCAGCACCCCGGTCAACGGCCGCGGCGAATAGAAACGGGCATGGAAACGTCCGTCGTCGGTCACCGAAAGCTGGAGCGGGGCCGCCGTGTTGAAACGGCGCTGAGATGCATCCGTATAGACCGATTTCGGCTCCCCGTCCTGGAGAATCAGGCCCGGAGCACTCTCCTCGTAGGCCTGCGGCGTCACGAACATCGTCCCCGAACCGTCGTCCGGATGGACCACCCGCGTATGCACCGTCCCGATACGGTTCGCAGCAACCGCGTCGAGTTCGAAGCCGAAGAGTCGGCGGACCTTCCCGCCCCGGTAGGTGCGTGTCACGATCTCGACCTCACCCTCCAGCGGAAGATCCTCCGGCGTGGGCAGGAACAGATACGAGGCCGTTTCATCCAGGTCCAGCGCGATATCCGCGGCGTCACTCTCCCCGACAAACTCCCCGGAGCCGTTCATGCCCGTCCGAAAACGTGCTCCCGAGAGTACGAGCCGCTTCGATTCCACGGCCGTGCGGACATACGGATTGCCGAAGGTGAAGGTGAAATCCGCCCGCCCGACAATCCGTTGCTGAAGAGTCTCCGTCCCGGTAATCTCGCTCTGCGAAATCCCATCCGGGGTCGTCCGGACCGTGACCGTAAAGGGACTCTGGGAGTAGAAGTATTCGGCCGAGAGCGGGCGCCCGAGATCCGCGGGGAAAGAGATCCACTCCTCGTCGATACGGGAGATCGGATGGATGACCGCACCGTCCTGTTGCTCGTCGCCCCGGATCCCCAGGATCAGAAGACGGTAGCTGCCCGTGCGGAGCCCCTCGATCCGGAACTCCGAGGACGACGCATCATACAGCCCTTTCAGGTTGCCGACGGCCGCACCCGACTCGTCGATCACGCGGAACTCCACCCGGTCGTAATCCGCGGCACGAACAAGCGACGTCCGCGTCTCCGCCCCGTCATATACGCCGTAGTTCAGGCCGAAGACGGCGCCATCCGATTCCGGAACCGGCGAATGCTCCGACCAGTCGTCCTGCGCACAGGAGGCAAAAAATACGCATCCCCACAAAACTATTAAACGAAATCTGCTCATTTGGCGTTTTTATTGTTACATTTACACCGTCCGAAACGGATCCTCCCGCAACAGGCAGAAATCGAAACCCGTATTCGAACGGCTGCAAAAGTAGAGCAGCGAAACAAGGGTTTGCGTAACAAAGGTTACGGAAGAATTCAAATCGCAAGATTCAAACCGATATGGAGTGCGAAATTTATGACATGCCCCTCTTCCGCGGGGGCGACAGAAACGTCCTGGAAACAACGCTGCAACGCTCCCCGGGGCGTTATGCCTCCTACCACAAGGGGGATTTCATCGCTCTGCAAAACAGCGCCTGCCGTTCGCTGCTGCTGCTCTGCGAAGGCAGCGTCTATGCCCAGATGACCAGTTCCGAGGGGCGCGAACTGACGCTCGACACCCTCTCGGCCCCCGATACGCTCGCCTCGGCATTCATCTTCGGAACCGAAAACCGATATCCCGTATCGATCATCGCCAACAGCGACTGCCGCCTCTGGGTCGTAGGGCGCGAGAGCGTCCTGCAGATCATCGAACAGGACAATGCCGTATTGCGGAATTTCCTGACCATCCTCTCCGACCACAGCCTCTTCCTCAGCCGACGGATCAACGAATTCGCCCTGCAGAGCCTCTCGTCGCGGCTCGTGGGCTACCTGAAGGACAACCACGCCATCCGCAACCTGCAGGAGACAGCCTTCATCCTCGGCGTGGCACGCCCGTCGCTCTCGCGCATGATCGCCCAGATGGTCGAGCAGGGTACCGTGCAAAAAACCTCCGAAGGGTATGTGCTCAGGTAGCCATCGTCCCGACCCGCACAAAAAAACGCCCCAGTTCCAAATGGAACCGGGGCGTTTCGCCTCTGAATGCACTCGCCTACTGGTGCTGGGGGCGCAGCAGGTCCTGCACCACCTTCACCGGCGAGAAGGTCGTGATGGGCACATCCACGAAGATCGTGTTCCAGCGCGCCATCGCACCGTTCCACAGTCCCGGGAGCTCCTGGGCCCGCAGTTCGCGGCCGCCGCTCGACTTCGACGAGATGAAACCCGTCGAGGGGTCGGTGTACTGCCGCAGGTCGAACTTCCCGCCCTTCGAGGTCCTTACGCCGCAGACCAGATCCACCGGATTGAAGTGCGTGGCCGACTTCATCAGCGGCATGTCGTCGGGGCCGATCTGGCTCGACTCGGCAATCTGCAGCGACTCCGTGCCGTCGGGGTTTCCCACCCAGAAGGGGCCGCCGCCCGGCTCACCCTCGTTACGGACCATGCCGCAGACGCGGATCGGACGGTCGAGCACCGCACGCAGCAGCGCCGCATCGTACTCAGCCGGCAGCTTCACGCACAGCCGCTGCTCGATGAACTCCGCAATCGGGGCCAGTTCGCAGCCCTCGACCTCCAAGGCCCGCAGGTATTCGAACGCCTGCTCCTGCAGGTCGAGCAGCACGCCCGCGAGCACCTTCTTGTAGCGGACCGTATCGCCGCGCTGCGCGTCGGTCGTCACGTTGTCGATGTTCTTGATGAAGATCACGTCGGCGTCGATCTCGTTCAGGTTCTCGATCAGCGCGCCGTGGCCCGCCGGACGGAAGAGCAGCCGTCCGTCGTCCTGGCGGAAGGGCGTGTTGTCGGGGTTCACGGCGATGGTGTCCGTCGCGGGCTTCTGCACCGAGAACGAAATGTCGTAGCGGATGCCGAAACGCTTCTCATAGACGGGAACCTTCTCGGCAAGCAGCGTCTTGAAGCCCTCCATGTGTTCGGGCGAGACGGTGAAGTGGATGCGTGCCACGCCGTTCGACGAGGCGTAGGCGGCACCCTCCACCAGGTGCTCCTCGACGGCCTTGCGGGCCCCTTCGGGATAGGCGTGGAACGTCACCAGCCCCTTGGGTTTATGGCCGTAGTTCAGCCCTTCGTTCACGATGGCGTCGACCGTCGCGCGGTCGTCGGCGCCCTCGGGAAGCACCGCCTTCAATTCGGGTGCGAAGGCGAACTTGTCGAGGTTCGACAGCAGCGTGTCGATCCCCTTGCCGCGCTTGCCCTCGTTGACGAACTCGAAGAGCTCCTTGAACATGCGCGTCGCGGCGCCCGACGCCGGAACGAACTTCACGATCCCAATCCCTGCTGCCGCCTTTTCATAACGGGCGACGGCCGCATCGGCCTGGGCAGCGTCGAGTATCACGATTCCGTCCGCAGGCGAGGCCGCCCGCACCACGTTCAGCCACGGAAACCCGCGGCGGAAATTTTCCAGTTGGGTTTCGACCCGGGCGGGAGTCAGCCCGTGGTCGGCAATTTGCTGTAAGTCCTGTTCGGTAAACATATAGGTAGGTTATGGGTTTTGTGCTATAAAGTTATGCAAATTATTCGTAACTTTGCGCATTATGATCCGAGAATTTCACCAAATCAGCCTGCGCAACCGCAACAGTTTCGGTGTAGAGCAGCGGGCGGAGCGCCTCGTCGAGTTCGAAAACGCCGACGACCTGCGCGAAATCTTCGCCGAAGGGGTCCCCCCGCGGTGGATGGTCCTCTCCGGAGGCAACAACATCCTCTTTACCCGGGACTACGACGGTTTGCTCCTCACGCCCGTTGCGCGGCAGATCACGATCCTCGAAGAGCGCGGCACGACGCTCCGCGTGCGGGCCGAAGCCGGGGTCGAGTGGGACGACCTCGTGGAGTGGGCCGTCGAACGCGGGCTCTGGGGCCTGGAAAACCTCTCGCTCATCCCCGGGAAGGCCGGAGCAGCCCCCGTGC
>CALUMM010000068.1 GCA_944321755.1 uncultured Alistipes sp. | reverse complement strand
ATAACGGCAGTCACAACAAGTTCTGCATTGCCGCGTCGATTTGGCTGTTCTCGAATGAATCGAGGTAGATTTGCGTGGTCGAGAGGTCGGAGTGTCCCAACGATTCGGAGATTAGAGCCACGCTTACTCCTGACCGTTTCAGGACGGTTGCGTATGTGTGGCGGGCAACGTAGGTCGTCAATGGAACCTCCAATCCGATCTGTTCTCCCAGCACTTTCAATTCTCGATTGATCTTTGCCAGCACCTTATGGATGCGGTTGAAAATCTGCTGTGCGGTCTTGTGTTCCGCTCGGTCGAGAATCGGGAAGATATAATCTTCTTGTGTGTGGTTGTCCCTGCTGTATTTCCCGATAATCTGCAAGGCGTTCGGCACGAGCTGAAAGGATAGCTGTTTCTGGGTTTTGTGACGGGAGTAATAGATTCTGCCTTTTATGAGGTCCTTGTAACGTAGCCGTGCCATGTCTCCGAAATTCATTCCTGCCGTAAAGTAGGAGAACAGGAATAAATCCTTGGCAAGTTGTCGGTACTCCGTCGTATGTCCCTCTGTAATTTCGAGATCAATCAATCGCTGGATGTCCTCTTTGTCGATGGCTCGTTTGCGGGTCTTGGCCCACAAACTGCCCACTTGGTAAAGGCTGAACGGATTTTGTTTGGTCTCGATCCGCCCCTCTTTGACTGCCTTGTTGTAGATGGCCTTGAAGATGGCGAACCGTGTGGCGATGCTGTTGTCCTTGTTGCCACGTTTCCGCAGGTATAGTTCCAACCCTTTCAGATAGTCGAGGTCGATGGCTTCCATGGCCATGCTGGTCGGTTTGTAGCCTTCCAACACTTGCAGGGCATATCGGTGTTTGGTTGCCGAATGAATCTTGCCGAGCGATTCCAACCGTTCGATCTCTTCGTTGAATCCTTGTTTGATGGTGATTCCTGCGATATGGGCGGTTTTTACCTCAAACAGCGTATCGAAGTTTACGGGAATATCCAACGCCTCCAGCCTTTTGATCTTCTTCTGAAATCCTGTTAATGTACCGTCGATCTTGCTTTGCAGAGCGGCACGATCGGGGCAATCCGCTGTCAGCATTTCGGCCTCTTTGTCCCAGTAATGCGGCTCTACGGAGATGCCGAGCGAGACGAGTTTGTGGGCTCGTTGGTGGGTGAAGCGGATCGCCAAAGGGGATTTGCCGTTTTTGTAAATGATCTCGCTGCGGCAGATTGTTTTGATTTTCATGTGTTTGCGTATTAGGCAAACAACACGTGGCGTCTGAATTTTATGTGTAACATTATGTGTAACATTTGCGCTCGGAAGCCCTTTTTTACCCCTTTTTCACTCCAGAAACAGCACAAAAAAAGAGGTTACTTTAATCGTAACCTCTTGATTTTGAGAGCCGAATCCGAGATTTGAACTCGGGACCCCTTCATTACGAGTGAAGTGCTCTACCGCTGAGCTAATTCGGCTTTCAACAGCCCGGAGGAACTTCGGTTTTATGCCCTACCGTTCGCTTCGGGACTGCAAATATCAGAAAAAAAAATTTTTCTCGCAACAATTTTGTAAAAAATCTCTCAAATCTTGTTATATTCGCGTTCAAACTGACCCTGATAGCTGTTTATGATTACTTTTTTGATTTGTCTGGCTCTTTTGATCGGAGCCTATTTCACTTATGGGCGCTATTTGGAGCGTTTGGTCGGAATCGACCCCTCGGCGGAGACTCCGTGTAACCGGCTTTACGACGGTGTGGACTACGTACCGCTTCCCCGTTGGCGTATTTTTCTGATTCAACTGCTCAATATTGCGGGTCTCGGTCCGATTTTCGGTGCTGTTCTCGGTGCCGCCTATGGACCTGTGGCCTTTCTGTGGATCACCTTGGGAGGTATTTTCATGGGTGCGATGCACGATTTCATTGCAGGCGTGATCTCGTTGCGCCAGGACGGTGCGAGCCTTCCGGAAATCACGGGGCATTACCTCGGGAACAAGGTTAAAATCATCATGCGTCTTTTTTCGGCGGGACTGATGGTTCTTGTGGGTGCGGTTTTTCTTTCGCAGCCTGCGGAGCTGATCGCCAACCGACTCGATGTACCGTCGCTGGAGGTCACGGCCTTCGGGGATTTTTCGTGGCTGCTGCTGATCATCCTGGGTATTATCTTGATCTATTACATAGCCGCGACGCTGCTTCCCGTGGACAAGATCATTGGGCGAATCTACCCGATTTTCGGATTTGCGCTGCTGTTCATGGCTCTGGGCATCCTCTTTGTGCTTTTGTTCAGCGGGGATTATACGATTCCGGAGCTGACCTCCCTGCGGAACTGCATCTCCGACGCCAAGAATTTCCCGATTGTGCCGATGCTCTTCACGACGATTGCCTGCGGGGCGATCTCGGGTTTCCATGCCACGCAGTCGCCGTTGATGGCGCGCTGTATGCGCAACGAACGGGAGAGCCGTTCGGTATTCTACGGAGCGATGATCTCCGAATCGATCATCGCCCTGATCTGGGCAGCCATCGGCATGGCCTTCTGGGGCGGAGTCGAGGGGTTGAATGCCGCCATTGCCGAATACAAGGGTTCTGCGGCGATCCTGATCGACATCATCGCCACGAAGACCCTGGGTCCGGTCCTGGCGGGTTTTGTGATTTTCGGTGTTGTGGCCTGCGCCGTGACTTCGGGCGATACGGCCTTCCGGTCGGCCCGCCTGATCGTGGCGGATTTCATGGGCGTTGAACAGCGCTCGTTGCGCAAACGGATCTATATCTGCATTCCGCTGTTCGTATTGGGCCTGCTGATTATCTTCGCGCTTCCGTTCCAGGCGATGTGGAGCTATTTCGCCTGGATGAACCAGACGCTGGCGGCCGTCACGCTGTGGATGATCGTCGTGTATCTGGGCCGTCGGAAGCGTGGTCTCTGGGTAGGTCTGATTCCGGCTCTTGTCATGACCTATGTCTGCGGGAGTTACGTATTTGTCTCTCCGCTGATGTTCGGCATGACGAATCGTCCGATGGCCTATCTGCTGGGAGGAGCTGTCACCCTGTTGATTCTTGTTCTGATCATATTCAAACTGCGGAGAGATGCAAGGGGCCAGGCTTGAGCCCACGGCCGACCAGACTTTCGAGGTGGTGGGGAGCGGTCCCTACGATTTCGGACAGGTGCTGGCCCGGACGCGCCGGATGCAGGAGGAGGGTGATGTCGAAGGTGCTTGTAATGCCCGTTTTCAGGCTTTCCAGCGCCTTGCGGAGCTCATTCCCGAGGACGAGGAGGTGATCCTCGAATGGAACCACCGCAATTCGCGTGCGGCTTTGGAGTTGATCCGCGCCACGGCGATCGACCACTTCCTGATCAACGATTTCGAGATGTCGGCGGCTCTGCTGGAGATGCTGCTGGAACTTGATCCGGAGGACCACCTGGAGGGGAGCCAGCTGCTGGCCTTCGACTATCTGGCCATGGGCGAGGATGAACTTTTCGACGAGGTGATCAACGATGTTTCGGACAAGTCTCCGGCCCGGGAGATCCTGTTGCTGTGGTCGGCCTACCGGCGGGATGGCATACTGCCTGCCGGGGAGTTGCAACGTTTCCGGACCCATTTTGCGCCGTGGTTTGCGGAGTTTACGGCAGCGGAGCATCCGGCCGACGCGGAGTACCTGCGGGACATCGAGAGCGAACATCCTACGGCGGCGGCACAGGCCCGTGAGTTGTGGCTTCAGACCGAGAATCTGTGGTCGTTGTGGCCGGTCTTCATCGAGGCTTTACGTGCCTCCCGTTGAGACCGCGAAGAGAGGGGAGTAGGGAGATCGGAGCGTAGAGACATGTGGTGTGGAAGGATGTTCTGTGTTGCCGGAGCCTGGTTTTGAAGGCAGAAGGTTTGGATATCGAGAATGAGGGGCCCTGATGTTGAGACGGGGAAGGAGTGTTGGGAGAGGCGGGAGTGATCCGAACCTGTCAAACGGGTGCATCGTGCCGATCATCCGGAGCGCACCGAATTTCCGATGGGGAGAATACGAACCAACCTTATATATTGAAATTATGAAAACCAAAACCTGCTGCCTGTTGGCCGCTCTGCCGACCGCAGCTCTTTTTCAGGGATGCGGGAATACCGCTCCGGCCCCTTCCAGCCGTCCGAACGTGATCTTCATTTACGCCGACGATCTGGGGATCGGCGACCTGAGTTGTTACGGAGCGACGAAGATTTCGACGCCGAATCTCGACCGGCTGGCGTCACAGGGACAGCGCTTCACGAATGCGTATGCCACTTCTGCGACGAGTACGCCGTCGCGCTTCGGTCTGCTGACGGGCATGTATCCGTGGCGTCAGCAAAATACGGGCATCGCCCCGGGGAACTCGGAACTGATCATCGATACGGCCTGCTATACGCTGGCCGATGCCATGCACGACGCGGGTTATGCGACTGCGGCCATAGGGAAGTGGCATCTGGGTTTGGGGCCGGTCGGGGGTACTGATTTCAATACGGAGATCCGTCCGGGTGCCCGTGACATTGGTTTCGACTATGAATTTCTGATTCCTGCGACGGTCGACCGTGTTCCGTGCGTCTTTGTCGAGAACGGCCATGTGGTGGGTCTGGACCCGGAGGATCCGATCACGGTTAGCTACGACCACAAGGTGGGCGACTGGCCGACGGGCGAGGAGAACCCCGAGCTGGTGAAGTTGAAACCGAGCCAGGGGCACAACAATACGATCATCAACGGCATTCCGCGCATCGGCTGGATGACGGGCGGGAAATCTGCGTTGTGGGTCGACGAGAACATCGCCGATACGATTACGGCGAAGGCCACGCGCTTCATCGCGCAGCATCGGGACGAGCCCTTCTTCCTCTATATGGGAACGCAGGATGTGCATGTTCCGCGGGTTCCGCATCCTCGTTTTGCGGGCAAGAGCGGTCTGGGGACGCGCGGGGACGTGATTCTGCAGCTGGACTGGACGATCGGCGAGGTGATGCGGACGCTGGACAGCCTGGGGATTGCCGACAATACGTTGTTCATCTTCACGTCGGACAACGGGGCAGTGATCGATGACGGCTACCAGGATCAGGCGCTCGAACTGCTGAACGGGCACACCCCGATGGGGATCTACCGGGGCGGGAAGTACAGTCTTTACGAGGCGGGGACGCGCATTCCGTTCATTGTCCGGTGGCCGGCGCGCGTGCAGCCGGGTGAACAGCCGGCCTTGTTCTCGCAGATTGACGTTTACCGTTCGCTGGCTGCGCTGACGGGAGCGGAGGTTCCTGCGACGGCAGCTCCGGACAGCCGCGACTGCCTGCCGGTATTGCTGGGCGAGGGCCAAAGCGACCGGGAGTATGTCGTGCAGCAGAACCTGAACAATACGCTTGCGATCATTTCGGGGCCGTGGAAGTACCTGGAGCCGAGCGACGGTCCGGCGTTGGAGTTCTGGACGAAGACCGAGCTCGGGAACTCTCCGGAGCCGCAGCTTTACGATCTGACCGCGGATCCGCGCGAACAGCATAACGTGGCTGCGGAGCATCCGGAGGTGGTTGCCGAACTGGCGGCGCGTTTGGCGGAGGTCCGCGGGGCGGTGGCTTCGACGGTCAAATAGCCGGTCTCCGGGTCTCGGTCCCGGAGTGCTGGGGACTGCGGAGCAGAGAGAGAACAGCAATCTGTACCTGTTCCTGTGACCAGCAACCTGCGATCTGCAGAAAAAATCCCTGACGTATGATTACGTCAGGGATTTTTTCGATAGGTGGAGAGCTCTTCCGATTTTGGTGCGGAATTACTCCCGGCACTTCTCTTCTGCGAGGCGCAACTCCCGAAAGCAGTGGCGGCAAATGGGTTCGTAACTGTCCTGCGCTCCGAGCAGGACCTGCTTTTCGTCGGCCGTGAGGCGGTGCGAGTGGTGTGCGAGGTTGCCGCATCGGACGCAGATGGCGTGCACCTTGGTGACGTATTCTGCCGTAGCCATCAGGGCAGGCATGGGCCCGAAGGGTTTTCCGGTGTAGTCCATGTCGAGTCCTGCGACGATGACACGCACACCGCTGTCGGCCAGCTGCCGGCAGACCTCCACGATGCTGTCGTCGAAGAACTGGGCTTCGTCAATCCCGACGACATCGACGTCGGCGGTCATCAGCAGGATATTCTGGGGCGATTCGACGGGCGTCGAACGGATGGCGTTTGCGTCGTGCGAGACGACCTCCTCTTCGGAGTAGCGGACATCGATCCGGGGTTTGAAGATTTCGACCTTAAGGTGGGCGAACTGTGCCCGTTTGAGACGGCGGATCAGCTCTTCGGTCTTACCGGAGAACATCGACCCGCAGACGACTTCGATCCAGCCCTTTCGGCTGGCATTTTCGAGGAACATATGAGTATTGAGAGCGTTTTTAACGTTTGTTTTTCGGTATTCGGATTTTGAACGGGCGGATTGGCCGGTTACTTTCGGATGGCGCATTCGTCGACCCGTTCGATCCGGGCGCCGAGGGCATTGAGCCTCAGGTCGATATCCTTGTATCCGCGGTCGATCTGGTCGATATTCTGAATGGTTGAGACCCCGTCGGCGGACATGGCGGCGATGAGCAGGGCGACTCCGGCGCGGATATCGGGGGATGTCATGCGCGTGGCGCGGAGGTTGATGCGGTGGTCATGCCCGATGACCGTAGCGCGGTGTGGGTCGCAGAGGATGATCTGGGCCCCCATGTCGATGAGTTTGTCGACGAAGAAGAGGCGGCTTTCGAACATCTTCTGGTGGATCAGCACGGCGCCCTTTGCCTGTGTGGCGACGACGAGGAAGATCGACAGCAGGTCGGGGGTCAACCCGGGCCAGGGGGCATCGGCGATGGTCATGATCGAGCCGTCGAGGAAGGTTTCGATGCTGTAATGGTCCTGCTGGGGGATGTAGATGTCGTCTCCGCGCTGTTCGAACTGGATGCCCATGCGTGCGAACTGTGCGGGTATGATTCCGAGGTTTTCGTAGGAGACGTTGCGGATGGTGAGCTCCGAGCGGTTCATGGCGGCCATTCCGATGAAGCTTCCGACCTCGATCATGTCGGGCAGGAGGGTGTGTTCGGTTCCTCCGAGGGCGTCGACACCCTCGATGGTCAGCAGGTTCGATGCGATTCCGGCTATTTTTGCGCCCATGCGGTTTAGCATCCTGCAGAGCTGCTGTACGTAGGGTTCACAGGCAGCGTTGTAGATGGTGGTGATGCCGGGGGTCATGACGGCGGCCATGACGATATTGGCGGTACCGGTCACGGACGCCTCGTCGAGGAGCATGTAGGTACCCTTTAGTTTCCGGCCCTCGACCATGAAGAACTCGTCTGCGATATCGAAATTGAACTTGGCGCCGAGTTTCTGGAATCCGAGGAAATGGGTATCGAGCCGTCGTCGGCCGATCTTGTCTCCGCCGGGTTTGGGGATGTACCCGACACCGAATCGTGCGAGCATGGGTCCGATGAGCATGACGGATCCGCGCAGTCGGGTGCATCGTTGGCGGTAGTCGTCGGTCTGGAGGTATTCGAAATCGATGTCGCGGGCCTGGAAGGCGTAAGTATCGTCAGCGAGTTGTTCGACGATGACGCCCATTCGGCGGAGGAGTTCGATAAGTTGGAGGACGTCGAGGATGCGTGGGATGTTCCGGATGACGACGCGCTCGGGGGTGAGCAGCGTGGCGCAGAGGATCTGGAGGGCTTCGTTTTTGGCGCCCTGAGGGGTTATGGCCCCGTGGAGGCGGTGTCCGCCTTCGACCTTGAAAATAGCCATTTCGGATCTTGGTTAATGGGTTTTGAAACCGCAGGTTCCGGGAGCGGCGGCCGGATGGCCGAGGTTTCCGGAACTGTCACTTTTTCTACAAAGGTAATAGGATTTCGGGCTTTTTGCCTGTGAGGATGAAATATTTTCGTGAAAAATTTTTGCGGATCATTTTTTTGTTGTACTTTTGCAATCCGTAAAAATGTCAGAAACAACAAAAAACAGATAGCTATGGCAATGAAGAGAACTTACCAGCCTTCGCGTCGGAAGCGGATCAACAAGCACGGATTCCGTGCTCGCATGGCTACGGCCAACGGACGCAAGGTGCTGGCAGCGCGCCGCGCAAAGGGCCGCAAGAAGCTGACGGTATCGGACGAGTCGACGTTCAAGTACGCATAGTTTGTTGCAGGCAGAGAGCGACAGGCCGGTTCCGTGGGGAGCTGGCCTTTTTTGATTTTTCCGAATTTTGCAGAGAATCCGAATCATGAAGATCGAGCTTTCGACCGAACGACTTGTTTTGCGTCCGTGGCGGGCGGAGGATGCCGCGGCGCTTTTTGCCGTGGCTCGGGATCCGCAGGTGGGTCCCGCTGCGGGGTGGCCGCCGCACCGGAGTGCGGCGGAGAGTGGCGAGGTGATCCGGACGATCTTTTCGGCTCCGGAGACCTACGCCGTGGTTCTGCGCGGGACGGATCGTCCGATCGGATGCGTGGGTTTGCTCTTCCCGGCCTCGTCCCATTTCCCGATCGGAGCGTCCGAAGCCGAAGTCGGCTACTGGCTCGGAAGCGACTGGTGGGGCCGGGGATTGATCCCCGAAGCGTTGGGCGAACTGATGCGCCATGCCTTCGGGAGTCTGGGCCTTACGGGGTTGTGGGGCAGCTGCTTCCCCGACAACCACGCTTCGCGACGGGTGCTGGAGAAGTGTGGTTTCGGTTATGTGCGGACCGAAACGGCATTGCCGGTCTGCCCCGACGGATCGCAACACGCCGGAGAACTTTGGCACCTGACGCGCGAGGCGTGGCGGGCCTCGCGGGGGATTACCTTGCGCCGGGCCGCGGAATCCGACATTCCGCTGATTCGGCAGGTTGCTGAAGTCGCCTTTCCGGCGACCTATCGGGAGATCCTGACCCCGGCGCAGCTCGACTACATGATGGCGTGGATGTACTCCGAGGAGAGCCTTCGGAAGCAGTTTCGCGGGGGGCATTGCTTCTATCTGGCTTTTGCGGGCGGCGATCCGGTGGGCTACGTGTCGGTCGAACGGGAGGGCGAGCGCCTTTTCCACCTGCAGAAGATCTACGTGCTGCCCGGCTGCCAGGGTTCCGGCATCGGGCGACGGCTTTTCCAACGGGCCGTGGCGCATGTCCGGGCGTGTTGCCCGGGCCCCTGCCGCATGGAGTTGAACGTCAACCGCCATAACCGGGCGCTGCACTTCTACGAACGGATGGGGATGCGCCGCCTGCGCGAAGGGGATTTCCCGATCGGCGAGGGGTTTTATATGAATGACTACATTATGGGGCTGGATCTCGAATAGCCGACGGGGGCACCGGCTGCTGATATCCCGGCATAAGGAAAAAGCGGAACTGTCTGACAGTTCCGCTTTTCGTATATCTTCCGGCATCTTTTTCCGGTTTTTTCCCTTTCTCTCCCTTCTCTCCCTTCTCTCCTTTCTCTCCTTTCTCTCCTTTCTCTCCTTTCTCTCCCTTCTCTCTACCCCTCTCTGCCCCTCTCTGCCCCTCCCCTTGGCTATGCCTCGGGGTCGTTTTTGAAGAGGTCGATTTCACCCCGCTCGACCTTTCCGTAGAGATCGGCCAACTCGGCAATCACCGGCGAGATGAATTCCAACGTATCTGTGACGGCGGATTTGTTGCCTTCACCCTTGATGCGGTAGAGCATGGCGGCGTATAGGGCCCGGAAACAGAGTTCAGTATCGCTCATGCCGGGGTTTCCAATTACGGCACGCAGGCGCGGCAATTCGGGTTCGAGCCGTGCGAAGGTGCGCCGATAGTGCTCTCCGACGGGCAGTTTCATCAGCTGGAGATGGAGGTCATGCAGGTCCTGAATCAGATGCAGCGTGTGTTCGAGATGTCCCTTCTCCTCCTTGCCCTCCTGTTGGAGGAGGTTTGCCAGATCGAGGTACCAGAGCAGGAAGATGTGTTTCTGCTCTTCGGCAATATCCTTGCGGGGCGCGATCAGGGTTGAGAAGATGGCTTCGGGACTGAACTGCAGGGCCCGCAGCAGGTCTTCCAGCTGCCAGAGGTAGAGGATGTATTCAGCGATATTCTCGCGCCGTTTGGCTTTGGCAATATCCATGTTGTTTATTTTTTACCCATTTCTTTCGTCTCCCGCCTTCCGTCTTCCGTCTCCTGCCTTCCTTCCATCTTCCGTCTCCTGCCTTCCTTCCATCTTCCGTCTCCTGCCTCCCGCCTTTCGTCTCCCGCATCTCTTCCCTCTTTCCTGCCGCTACTTGTCTCCCCCCCCCGGATTTATTTGATCCAGGTTTTGGGCCCCGAGAGGTGTTTGAGGAAGTATTGCTGCGACTTGAGCAGGTTGCGCGACTGAAGCACCATGTTCTTGGTCTCGGTGAGGATCGTGAGGTAGAGCATCGAGGCTTTGGTATTGGACTTGGCCTCGTTGATTCGGGTGAGTTCGGACTTGATGGCCTCGGCGATGGCCTCGAAGAGCTGGTCGCGCATTGTGAGTACGGTTTCGATTTCGGAGAAGTCACCCTCGCGCAGCATCTGGTTGATGCGTCGGTAGATCGATTCCACGTCGTCGTTGATCGACATCAGGTCGCGGGTCTGTTCCATCGACATGCCTTCGTGGTTGTTGTCGATGTGTTCGAATGCCGGGCGGGTGATGTGCATCAGGGCTTTGGTCATTTCGTTGAGGTAGTCGACGACCTGGACGTAGTAGTGGGCGGTATTTACATCCTCACCCTGGAGTTTCTTGAGGGTGGGGAGGAGCGAATATTTGCGTTCGCGGGAGTGGTAGAAGAGGTCGTTGGACTCCTTGACCATATCGCGGAGGACTTTTCGGTTCTCCTTGAATACGGCGATGAGCGTGCGGTCGTAGATCTTCGTGGCAGACTCCATCGTGGCACAGACTTCGTCGCGGAGGTCTGTGATGATGTCCTCGTTGGTCCGGATCTGCTGGCGGACTGCGTCGCTCTCCTTGTCTTTCTTGAGGAAGTTGCTGTGGATAAGCATCCATCCGCAGAGGACGGTGACGATGATGAATGCGGGAGTTCCGCCGTAGATGAGGGCTAATCCGACGACCAGTGCGATGAAGAACCCTCCGAGCGCGGTGATGAACCATCCTGCGACGACGGTCATGACGCCGGAGATGCGGTACACGGCGCTTTCGCGTCCCCAGGCGCGGTCTGCGAGCGAGGAGCCCATGGCGACCATGAAGCATACGTAGGTGGTCGAGAGGGGGAGTTTCAGGGAGGTGGCCAGGGCGATCAGGAGGGCCGAGGTGGTGAGGTTTACCGTGGCCCGGATCATGTCATAGGGAGCCCCGCTGTGTTCGACATCCTCATACTCGAAACGGCGCGAGATGGCCTCCCGGACTTTCGGGGGGATGACCCGTTCGACGCCCGCATTGATGTTGATGGCGGCGCGCACGATCGTTCGGGAGAAGAGCGATGAACCGTACTGTTCCTGGGCCTCATCGCCCTGAGCCGAGAGCGAGATTTCGGTTTCGGAGACGTGCATGGCCTTTTTGGAGGTCCAGAGCGTGAGGATCATCATGACTCCTGCCGCAAGGAGGATCAGGAAGTTTGCGGGTACGTTTTCGTTGAGGGCCTCCATGAGCATTCCGGCATCTCCGGAGTGCCGGGCGATGGAGTATGCGTCGAATCCGGCGACGGGCACGCCGATGAAGTTGACGAGGTCGTTTCCGGCGAATGCGAGTGCGAGTGCGAAGGTTCCGGAGAGGATCGTGATTCGGAGGATGTTGATCTTGAGGCGCTGGATGAAGAAGAGGATCAGGGAGCAGACGACCCAGCAGATGAAGATGGCGAGGAGCAGATGGCTGTCGATCCACTGGATGAAGTCATGCCCTGCGAGGATGGTCTTCAGCCCCTTGAAGACAGCGAAATAGACGATTGCCGTAAGCGAGGCTCCGCACCAGAGGGACCCGTATCGGTGGAATATCGCGGTGTATCGGAACGAGAAGATAAGCCGGGAGATATACATGACGATGGTTCCGCAGGTGAATGCGATGACCACGGAGAGGAGGATCGCGGAGACGATACCCATCGCCCGGGATGTATTTATGTACTGTCCGAGGGAAGCGATTCCCTGAGCCGGGTCGTTTGAGATCTTGTAGATGGAGACGGCGATTGCGGATCCCAGCAGACAGAAGATGAGGGAAACGGTGGTTGAGGTGGGGAGTCCCCAGGAGTTGTAGAGGTCGAGGAGGATGACGTTTGCGAACATGACGCCGAGGTAGAGCATCATGACCTCGTGGAAGGAGAAGAGTCCGGGGTTGAACATGCCGCTTCGTGCGACCTCCATCATTCCGCTGGATGTCACGACTCCGATGATGATGCCGAAGGATGCGACGGCGAGGATGACTTTCATGGGGGCAGCCTTCGAGCCGATTGCGGAGTTCAGGAAGTTTACGGCGTCGTTTGTCACGCCGACAAAGAGTCCGGAAACTGCGAGAATACCCAGAATCCCGACGATGAAGGTGTAGATGTCACTCATGCTGAAATTCAGTGCAAATGCTGAACAAATTTACTTGAAATTTCCCGATGAAACGGGATCGACACTGAATGTTAACATTAATTTAACGTGGCCTTGTCCGAAATCTCCTCTGGAGGGGCATTCCGGGGTCTCGGATTCGGACGCCCCGCCCCTTGAAAACGGACTTGCCCACCTGAAAAACGGCGGATGCCGCAAAAACGAGACGAGCCCCATTCAAAAACGAGACGGGCCGCCTGAAAAGGGGGCCCGTCTCTGTGACTTCCGTCCGATTCGGCGGGGGATTACTCCTCGTCGGTATCGGTGTATGCCTTGAGCAGTTTGTCCTGGACGTCGGCGGGCACCTGCTCGTAGGATGAGAACTTCATGGTGTAGGTGGCCGAACCGGATGTCAGCGACGAGAGGGTCGTCGAGTAACGGTAGAGCTCGGCCAGCGGCACGAGGGCGTTCAGGCGGTCGAAACCCTTGTCGGACTCCATGCCTGCGATCATGGCGCGGCGGTTCTGGAGGTCGGACATCACGGCTCCCATGTACTCGCTCGGGACGAGGACCTCGATGTTGTAGATCGGCTCCATGATCTTGGGTCCTGCATTGCGGAATGCCTCCTTGAAGGCGTTCCGGGCGGCGAGTTTGAAGGAGATTTCGTTCGAATCCACGGGGTGCATCTTGCCGTCGTA
>CALUMM010000067.1 GCA_944321755.1 uncultured Alistipes sp. | reverse complement strand
TTTCCTTTAAAGGAAATTGACAGATAAATACTACAATTTTGCTCTCAAAATATAACCAGTAATTCAAAGAACCACTTTAAAAAAGCTTCGCATTTTGATTGCGAAAGGGATTGCAAAGATAAGTCATCTTTTTGAATCCCGCAAATCTTTTTCAAGATTTTTTTTTTCGAACCCCCCCCGAAGGAGCGGTGCGAAAGGGATTGCAAAGATAGGTAATCTTTTTCAAACCTCCAAAAACTTTTTCAAGAACTTTGCATCTTGCTGAAAACCAGACCTCAAACCGTCTCAAGCTCCTTTATTGTAAACCCTCGACTTATTTGTAAGAACCGTTGTTTCTCAAATGCGGATGCAAAGGTAGCGACTTTTTCCGAACCTGCAAATATTTGCGACTCTTTTTTTCAAAAAAATCATTTTTTTACCAAAAGAAGGCCCCCTACCTTATATATAATAGGCAGGGGGCTTCAAATCCTTCTTTCTGCAGGCTGCCCGTCAGAGCCAGCCGCCATTCCCGGCCAACCCGGCCCGCGAAACCACCGCAAACTCCCGGGTAAACTCCGTATCGCCCGCCGTCGCCTTTATGCGCAGGATCGAAACACCCGGCTTGGTGCTCCGGAACGTAATCCGCGTGCCGTCGATCTGCTGCGACGCGGCAACGATCCCCAGGTTCCCCGGAGATTCCAGATCCGCAGACTTCAGCGCCACCTTACTCCGCTCGCCGCCGAAGAAACGCGCGAAATCCACCGTCGTGGACTCCCCGACCGGAATATAAACCGCCGAAGTCCCCCGGATTGCCAGCAGCAGTTTGAGCGCATCGACGCAGCCGCCGCCCATCTTGCCCTGGTAAGCCGAAAGATCGGAAACCGTGATCCCCTCCTTCGTGCCGGTGAAATAGTGGTCGATTCCATAAACCGAGCTCAACAGCAGCGACTTGAACTCCGCCGCCGTATATTTGCGGCCCAGCTGCGCCGCATAGGAGAGCCCCAGGGCCGCGACACCCGAAACGTGCGGACACGCCATCGAGGTCCCCTGCATGAACCCGTAGCCGTAAAACGTGACGTCCTGTTTCCGACCGTCCTGATAGTCGATGGCATTGTCGCAGAGGATCGTACTCAGCACCTGGCCGTCCGCATAGTATTTGCCCGGTTCCTCGGCCGGAGAGGTGTAGACGTCCCCGCCCGGAGCCGTCATGTCGACCCACGTGCCGTAATCCGTGTAATAGGCCGGGCGGAAGGCCCAGTCCATCGACCCCACGGCAATCACCGGAGAATAGGCTGCCGGGTACATCGGGGCATCACCGTAAGTATCGCCGTCGTTCCCCGCCGCGAAGATCACAAGACCGCCCTGCAGCGGCGAATTCGGATTCTTCGAGCCCGCGCCCTCGATAAAGGTATCGATCGCCGTGCGGATTACACCATAGTAATTTTTCCACTCCTGGGTGATCTGCTCGGCCGAAAGGCCCTCGAAGTTGTAACCCCAACTGTTCTGAGCGATGACGGCGCCATTCTTCCAGGCATACTCGAAGGCCTTCACGATCGGATTATTCGATTCGTCGCCGTCGCTGTAGCCCATGATCTGGCACGACATGATCTTCACGCCGCCCTTGCCGCTCCGGCCCCCGGCTATGCCGCAGACGCCGCGCGAATTGTTGTTCACGGCGGCAATCACGCCCGCAACGTGCGTGCCGTGGTCGGCATAGGTCCACCAACCGTCTTCGTCCTGCGTGGCCGAACGCCAGTCGAGGTCCGCCGTATTGTCCCAGAAGTTGTAGCCGTGTTCCTGCGGCTTGGAGGGGTTCGACCAGATGTTCGCCGCCAGGTCGGGGTGCGTCGTCTGCACCGGCTCGTCGAGCACCGCAACGACAATCTCCTCGTTGCCCGTACAGAGCTGCCACGCATCCAGCAGGTTGATATCCGCACCGGCTTTCGGCGTGGAGAAGTATTCGTTCGGACCGGTATTGTCGAAATGCCACTGATAAGGCAGCATCTTGTCGTTCATGGTGACCGAAGCGCGGGTTTCGCCCAAAGCCGGGAAGTGCTCGGAACGGGCTGGAACAACCCGTCCCACATGCAGCGGGCGGATGTGCCGCGGATTGATCTCATACTCCACGACCGAAATCCCCGATACGGCGGCAAAACGCTTCCCAACCTCCGAGAGGTCGGCGTCCTTGTCAAATGCGACCCTGTACCAGCAATTCATTCCCGTCCGATCGTAGACCGACTCCCATTCGGGATCGTAGTCCACGATTCGCTGGAACCGGTCCGCACCGATCTCTTCAAGCAGCACATCGATGTCGTCAACGCCCGAACGGGTTGCGCATCCCCCCGCACGGGTGGATGCCTGTTGCGCCTGCGCGGCGGCCACGGTCCGGGCCATCTCCGGAGAGAGTTTCACCGAAAGAGTTCCTTGCAGGGCAATCTCCGGGGCCGGAGTCCCGAGAATTCGGGCTTGCGTATCAGATGTCTCCAATGTCTCCTTCACACAAGCAGTCGCTGCCATCATGCAGCAAATGATCAACAATCTCTTCATACACATTTCTCTTGAAGTAAGATTCCAAAGGTATCGCTTTTTTGCAAAAATCAAAATATCCGTCCCGGATTTTCGCCAAAATATACGTCATTCCCCGAAAAAAAAGAGATTTTTTCGTATTTTTGCCCCGCACAACAGCCGAAACTTATGAATCTGAAAAAAATATCCCTGCTCGTCGTCCTGCTGCTCGTCGCAGACCAGGCCCTCAAAATCTGGATCAAAACCCACATGCACCTCGATGAGTCGATCGTAATCTTCCCCGACTGGTTCCAGCTCCGCTTCATCGAGAACAACGGAGCCGCATTCGGTATGCACATCTACACCGGCAGCGGCTTCGACTGGGGAAAACTCCTCCTCGGGATATTCCGCATCGCGATGGTCGGATTCATCGGCTGGCTCATCTACCACCTCACCCAAAAACGGGAAGGAACTCCCAAAGGGGTGATCGTCGGACTGGCCCTGATTTTCGCCGGTGCCATGGGAAACATCCTCGACAGTGCCTTCTACGGGCTGATCTTCTCCGAATCGACCCCTTACAGCGTGGCCGAATTCGGCGGGCACTATGCCGGGTTCATGATGGGAAAGGTCGTGGACATGTTCTATTTCCCGCTGTTCCAATGGAACGGTGTGCCGCGGCTGCTGCGGTTCCTGGTCGACAGCAACAACTATTTCTTCGGAGCCATCTTCAATCTGGCCGATGCCTACATCTCCGTAGCCGTGGTCTATCTGCTTCTGTTTCAGTACAAATTCTTCAGCAAGTAGATTTTTTTCAAAAAAACGGTTGTGAATTCGGAAAAAAGTATTACTTTTGCACACCGCAATTCCGAAAAGACACCGGAAAATGCCCAGGTGGCGGAATAGGTAGACGCGCACGTTTCAGGTGCGTGTGCCGCAAGGCGTGCAGGTTCGATTCCTGTCCTGGGCACTCGAAACCCCGTTGAACGAAAGTTCGACGGGGTTTTGCTTTTCCGGTGTCCGCACCGTGTCCGCAATTCCCTCCCCAATAAAATATCGACAAGAAACCGGACAGCCTTAACTGCTGTTCCGGATTCTTTGCCGAACGGTCCAAAAACAAACGATCGGGCCGCCTCAAAGGCAGCCCGGTCGTCATGATTCGGCAGAGAAGCGCACCTACTTTGTCCAGTCGGCCGTCCAGTCGTTGTCCGCAGGCACCGCACCCTTGTAGGCCGCAGCCGTAAAGAAACTGTCGGTGAGCGTCTTGCCGCCGCTGATCGTTCCGACATATTTGCCGGTCAGTGCATTCGCATAATCGACCACATTACCGGTCGCAGCGATAAAGTCGTCGTTCGTATAGATGCCCTCTTTCGAATCGAGCACCGTGCTCATCGAGACGTATTCCAGTTTGGAAGGATGCTGCGCCTTCGAGAAGGAGTTCTCCGTCTCCGGGGTCTCCACCGTAATGCACTTCGCCTTGCCCGTCACAATGGCATTGTAGAGTTCCACCTCGGTACCGGCACGCAGCCGCACGCCACGTGTGCCCGTCTCGGAGTTGTTGCCCACAAGCGTTACGTTCGCCAACACAGGATGCGCTACGGGAGTAGCCGCCGCATTGTTCCCGTTGTTATCGCACTCCATCAGGCAGTCGCAGTCGTAACCGAGTGTCGACTCCGCCTCCTGGTAGGCCACCAGGAACTGGCCCTTGCCGTTCCAGCCTTCGGTCCAGTCGAACGAATCATCGGAACAGCTCGTTACAACCAGGTGCTTCACGTTGACCGAGCCTCCGAAGAACTCGAAGCCGTCGTCCGAGCCCTTGTAGGCCTGCAGGTATTCGACCGTCGTACCGTTGCCCACACCATAGAACGAGACGCCGTTGGCTTCGTGCTCCTCGTCAAGAGCAAAACCCGTATATTCGAGACGGATATATCGCAGCGTTCCCGAATTGTCGGCATCGTCGCTGCCGCCATAGGGGGCGTTGCCGATCTCCGACAGAACACCCGTACCGGCATTCGTGTGCGCACGTCCGCAGATGTGGATGCCACCCCACGCTCCGGCCTCCTTCAACTCGGAGGTCATTACAATGGGGTTCGAAACCGTACCCTGCGCGTCGATCTTTGCACCCTGTTCGATAAGGATGTAGTCGGGGACCTCATCGTCGACAGCCACCAGTTCGACTCCCGGCTCAATGCGCAGAGTGGCTCCCGCCTTGACGTGCAAACCGCCGCTCAATTTGTAGTTCGCACCTTCGGTAAGCGTCGCGTCGGCGGTGATGTTGCCCGTAAGGGTCGTCCCCGCGGCGATCTCGCCGCTCAACCCCGGATTGGGCGTGTCGTCGTTTTCGTTGTCGCAAGACACCGACATCATCGAGCAGGCAAGAACTGCCGCTGCCAGAAATTTCCAGTTCGTTTTCATCACTTTCAGTTTTTTGAATGGATTGTCTTTTCTATCATTGTGTCAGAATTTCAGATTCAAACCCACCTCGAAGCCCGTTCCCCGACAGTAACGTTCCACTTCGATCGTACTGCCCGTCCGAGGCACCTCCTGTTCGAAGATCATCGCGCGGTTGAGCAGGTCGGCGAATTGCAGTTTCACCTCCACGCGGCGGCTGAACCGGCAGGCTGCCGTGAAGTTCAGCGTATGTACGGGCCGTTGCGTGACGTCACCCAGTCCCGAAATGCCGACCGCGTGGATGCGCGGGCCCTGAAGGTTGTAAAGCAGGGACAGATTCAGCTGCCGCTCCCCGCCGAGTCGGGGCGACCACGTCAGATCGGCATTCACCAGGTAGGGCGAAGCACCCTGCAGGGCCCGCTCCTTGTTGGTATAGACTCCCCCTTCGGGCAGCGTAACGTTGGTGTACATGTAAGTGGCATTCACGCCGAGGCGCAGCGTCCGGACCAGCACCTTGCGGAACTCGATCTCCACACCGGCGGCCAGACCGTTGTCGGCGTTGCGGAACGTATGGACCGCCGCACCGCCCGAAAGCATCTGCACGCGCTCGATCGGTTCATCGAGGTATTTGTAGTAACCGGCCACGGAGAGCATGTCGCCCCGACGGTTGTGGTACTCGTAACGAAGGTCAAGGTTGTAGTTGTAACTGTTCAGCAACGCTTCGTTACCGCGCAGCTGCACCGACCCATAGGACTCCTGGTAGAGGAACGGCGCCATCTCGACGAACGACGGGCGGGTGATGGTGCGTGAAAGCGAAAGGCGCAGCTGGTGTTCGTCCGTGCAATTGTAGCGGAGATTCAGCGCCGGAAAGAGGTCGTTGCAGTCGAGGTCGCGCCGTTCGCGGAGGCTCTGGTCGTTGTAGTAGCACACCCACTGCCGCGAAGACTCGTAGCGCACGCCGGCATTGATGAGCAGGGACGGAAGCGGATTCAGATCGACCGAAACGTATCCCGCCACAATGCGGTTGCCGGCCTCGTAGCTATCCTTAGGCTGTTTCTGGCGGTTGATTACGAGCGAACCGTTGGAGATGTTCTCGAAATTGAGATAGTCGTTCGGCGAATAGATGTCCGTAATCTCGGGATGCAGGCCCGAAATATCGTAGTAGAAGCGCGTCCCGGTATAGTCGCGGCTCTTGTCCTTCCACGAAACACCGGCCGTCAGTTTGTGACCCGTTCCGAAAGTCCAGTCCGCGGCGGCATGGCCATTCCACTCGCGCTCGTCAAGCGTGCCGAAGTAACGCATGGTCTCCTGTTGGTTGAGATCGAAGAGGCTCAACGTCCCATCATCGTGCTTGAGGTACATCACCTGGCGACGGTCGGGTTCGTCGGATGAAGTGGCAGAATAAGAACCGCTCCAACGCAGATTCCAACGCTCACCGAAAACGTGGCGGCCGTAGAGTTGGTGCGTCATCAGCCGGTAAACGTGCATCACGTCATTGCTCCCGATGAGCTCGTGGTTCTCCTGATCATATCCCTCTCGCCGGGAGTAGGTATCCGTGGCATTGCGGGCATAGAAGAAAGTGTAACCGAGGCGGTCGGCATCGCGCAAAGTCGTGCTGAGGCTCGCCAGAGCCGCCATTTTCAGTCCACTCATATAACTGTCGTATTCGTATTCGTCGGTCGTGCGCCCGGTCGCTTCGAGCAGGCGGAACTCGGCATTGTCCAACGTCTGCTGCTCGTTGCTCAGACCCCCCGAGGCCAGGACGCTCACCGTCTGACGGCCCACACGAAAGTCTCGTCCCCAGGCAAGGTTGCCCCCGAAGGCCGGCAGCGCCGTATGCTTCGATACCGAGAAATCCGTATCGAAGATATCCTTCGTCTTCACGTATTGCCGGAAGTCCGACAGCGAACCCGACATGGCTTGCGGATCAACCGTCGGCTGGGTGAACAGCGAACGGTGATCCATGCGGTAGAAGCCGCGCCCGACGGTATTGAAGGCCCCGCCGGTATGGAAATCCACCGAAAAGAAGTTCTCACCGGTATTTTCCCTGGTATTGATGTCGATGCGTGCCCCCGAGTAGTCGGCATAGGAACTGACCTCGTAGACCTTGCTCACGGTGATGTTCTTCACGGTCGACGAAGGGAAGATGTCAAGCGGGATAAGTTTGTTGTCGGGATTGGGCGAGGCGATCGGCTGCCCGTTGAGCGTGGTGATACTGTACCGGTCGCCCAGCCCCCGAACGATGAGTTGCCCGGCCGAGGCGATGGAGATGCCCGCCATCTTGCGAACTCCCTCCTGTACGTTGGAGATACCCTTGAGCGACATCTCCCTGGCACCCATATTCTCGATTGCGACGTTCGAAGCGATGCGTTCGGTCTGCAGGGCGCGTTCCGATTCAAGATTCTTGCGGGCCGTCACCGTCACCGAGGCCAGCACCTGATTGTCGGATTCCAGTTCGATACGAGTTTCGGGCATCCCTTCCGCAACCGTCACCTCCATGCGGCGCGATTGATAGGAAACATAGGAGACAACCACCGCACAAACGCCTGGATCCAGATCCAATTCGAAACGCCCCGCAGCATCGGTCGTCGTTCCACGGGTTGAACCCTCGACAATGAGAGTGGCTCCGACAAGCGCCTCGCGGGTTGTCTTGTCAACGACCGTTCCGCGAAAGGGAATCGCTCCGAGCGCATAATACATACTGCTTGAAAACAAGAACGCGGTAAGAACAATTTTCCTCAATAACATCCGTAATGTCTATTTCTTCATGATTTCCGGATGCAAAATTGAAGTACGGGTGTTACAACGGTGTGTAGACGGCGTGATATTCCCTTGACATACCGCAAACGGATTATTTCCTAATCACTCGGCTTCTCTTTCCGTCCGGCGGCTTATTTCGCAACAGAAAGAGAAAGGTTACTTGTTCTTTAACTTCGCGGCATCGCGTTTGAGTTGCTCCGCCTCCTGGACTTTCAGGCGTGCCTGTTCGCCGAGAACCGCACTTTTGTGCACCAGCCGTTCATACTCCTCGACATCCTCCCGCATCAAATCGATGCGCCGCTGATCCCGCTCGACCTCGAACGACTCCTCCAACTGCGACAGCCGCTTCGGCGACGCCTCGTCCTTCATCAGCACATAGCGATACTTCAGATTGTTGTCATACCGGCCTCGGTCGGGCCGCCACTCCAGGTAGAGTCCGACAGACTGCACCGCAATCACGACAAACATCGACATGAAGAGCCAGAAGTTGCAGGTTGCGTCGAAGGCGACCGAGAAGCGGTGCTGAACCATCCGCGGCGGCAGCTCTTCGGGGATTTCCATCCTGGCCTCTTTTTCTTCCATCTCCGAAATCTGCACTTCGAGGTCTTCTCGAATCTGCAACTGCTTGATCGCGTCCGTATCAATGGTCGCTGCCGGTTGTGATCGGGCCTCGGCCAATTCGCTCTGGTCATAAAACTGGGTGCAGGATCCCTTGAAGCATCCTACACATTCCACATCCATAGTGGCACAAATCCCCGTAACCGATCCGATCGCCCAGCCCAACGACTCTCCGTTTTCCGCCGCGGCATTGATCCGGTCCGCAATCTGATCCGGCCGTCCGAATCCTTCACCCGTTATTTTCCCCCACAACGAATAGTGAGGCGTTACGACCGGAATTTCGACACCGTCACGGTCCTTGACCCAATAGATTGCTCCATGACCGGCGTGATAGGGATTGTACTGGAGTACGACGATTCCCGTCAGCCCCTTTATCTCCTCCGCATAAATTTTATAGACCTGCAAGGCCTCCTCCGAGCTTACGTCGTGCAGCATCATCAGATTCAATACGGAGATTCCAAGGTGGTTCATATGTTCTCCCGTCTGCCGGGCGAATCGGCGCAGTTTCTCCCAACGGTCGGGGTACTCTTTTGCGAAGCAGTCGGGATACTGATAGCCACCGCTGAATTCGACAAGGGTTGTGCCCTCCTTCTGCTGCCGGACAATCTCGTTCCAGGTTGCGGGGCTCATCTGGGAGATATTGGTCGAACAGGTCGTCCAATTCACCGGAACCCGGCCATATGCCGGCGACCGGTAGTATTCCCTGCTGAAAAACGCATCCATGGTTCACTGCATATTGTCTCCGTCGCTCATCATGAAGGCGTGATAGCTTCCCGGCGGGCAAAGTCAATATTCCGCGGATCGATCCGCCGGGCCTTGTCCAGACGGGCCTCTCTGGCTCCGGCCGACAGGAAGGTCAGATTGGAACAGTAGTCGGATGCCGTATTGAACAATGCATACTCCGAAGGAGGCGCCACGTGGTCAGATTCGGGTCCGGCGTTCCATCCCACAACCGGAGTCAAGGGCTCCGCGCGGGAAAGAATCTCCCGATACACGCTGTCGACGCCGTAATAAACCATCGCCCGGTGTGCTATGGCCAGATCGCGGTTGAAAGCGAGTTGCGGTTTCATGGCCAATACCAGCCGATGATTCAGTTTCTCGCCGGTTTCCTGCCAACAAGCCTGCTGAGACTCGTTTCGGGCATCGTACAACATCTGCAGCCCCATACCGTCGGCTCTGTTCCGGAGAGACTCCTCGATCAGCACGGCATCCCGTATTCCGGCGTGAACGGTTGCCGGATTCAAACTCTCATTCTCCTGCGAATAGAGGACATACCCTTTTATAAGGCCCTTTTTCTTCAACAGAGAGACCAACTGCCAGACATCCTTATACCCGTCGGGACGGATTCCAAGCGCGCGGCGGGTATTTTTCAACCATTCATCGTAAACCGGGCGATTGCACTCGACGCATTCACCGAAGAGGCTTCCCGAATACGAATCGTGTAATCCGAACCCGGGGATCCGTCATTCTGAATGATCTGCAGACCCGCAGCCTTACCGCACATGGCGTCTTCCAGCGAGACGATGGCTCGATCGCTCAAGGCATCCTTGTCAATGGAAGAGATGGCCCCCGTCAGAGCGGCTATTCGGAGGTCGTCAGCAACCAAATCCCGATCCTTTCCGAAGAGATCATCACCAAAGTATTCCTGTTTCCCAATACGGCAATGAACGAGTTGGTGGCAGTCATTCGGGAATACAAGGACAAGCAAACCGCCAACATCCGAATTTACACGCTCAATACGCCTCCGGTTTCCGCGTGCGAATTGTCGGGCAAAGAACCGACGGCCCGGTCTATCTCGGGTTATATTGCCATCGGACTGGCTGCCGTCTTGTGCATGGGGCTCCTCCTGGCTCCAAAGTTCAGACGCAAAATCCGGAAAACACCGGATCCCGACATACCCGCAGACCGGAAAGTCAAAGAATACATATCCAAACCCCAAAACGCTGTTTTCGTATTGGGAGATTTTCTCTCCATCGACAATCGCGGAAACGAAAATACCTATCGCTTCAGCACAAAACTCCAGATGTTATTTTCGCTGGTCCTTTTGAACAGCAAAAAGGAAGATACGGGAATTTCTACCAAAATGCTGTCCATGACATTGTGGCCGGAAAAGGAGATTACCGAAACCAAGAATATACGAGGCGTAACAATCAACCACCTCCGCAAGATTCTCGAAGACATGGATGGAATCGAATTGGCTTATGAGAACTCCAAATGGAAATTTTCTTTCAGTGAATCCTTCTATTGCGACTACATCCATAGTATGAATTTATGTCAGGAAATTCTCCGGACCGAAAATCAGATATCGAACCCGACGCCTCGGGACAAAGAATCGGAAAGCAAGATCAACGAGTTGATCAAAATCCTAAACAGAGGCCCTCTTTTCCCCCTAATGACGGAACCTTGGATCGAAAGCAAGCGCAGGGATTTCGAACTCGTCATAGAGCAGGTCTTCCTGAAACAGATTCAGCGACAACAGGCGCTTGGCAATCACGACCGAATCATGCAACTCATCGAAACGCTGTTCATCATCGATCCTCTCAATGAAGATTTTCTTTCAATGGGTGTCTCAACGTTGAAAAGCATGGGGCGTCTCGATCGTGCTTCCAAACTCTATCATGACTTCAACGCGCGTTTCAAGGTCTCCATCGGTGTAGAATATACACGTTCGTTCGAATCGCTATGATTTATTCCGGGGGAGGCGTCCGGTTATTCGTCCGTCAACGCGACCCGTAACCGGCAACCCGGCGGATCACCCGAGGAATATCCGTATTGTCGCGCAAATCCCGGAAATACTCCGACCCGGCTCCCAACACGTATACCGGGACCGGAGCTGCCGTATGCGCCCCACTCCCCCAGGCGAAACCCGCTCGTCGGGACACGATCCGCATGGCACAGTCTGCCACCGGCTCCACAGCATAGTACAGACTTCGGACCGCAGTCTCGTCCGATTCGGTAAAACTCGTCTCGTAACGACGGAACAACTGCTCTTCTTCGTCGGGAGTGAGCGCCTGAGCCCCCTGAAAACCGCACGCCTCGCACACCACAGCCCGCACTTCGCTCCACGGAACCGAAGTTCCCGAAAACCGACGCCGCAAGGTCTTTAAACGTCCGGTCAATCCGATAACCGATGCAGATTGCCGTCCCAGCACATCGAGCAACAGGGTACTGTGCTCTCCCTTGCCGACGGACAATCCACCGGTCTCATGATCGGCCGTCACGACAATCAGCGTATGTTCGGGATAACGGCGGTAAAAGTCCGCAGCCAAAGAGACGCTCGCGGCAAAATCGACGGTCTCCGCAACCACCGACGCCGTGTCGTTGGCATGACACAGCCAATCGACAATTCCGCCTTCCACCATCAGGAAAAACGGGGCCGGAGGCGCCGAATTCGTTGCCGTTCCCAGAAAATCGATGCAGGTTCGGGTTATTTCGGGCAGTGTCAGTTCATTCCCGGTGCGATCGATGGCCGGCGTCAACGACGAGGGATTCGGAGCCTCTTCCGGCTGCACGAAAAGCATCCGCTCCCCGCCAAGCGCCACCGCATCCGAAGAATTACCACCCCGCACGATCCGGTAACCGGCCTCGGAGAACAAGTCATACAGACTCCGGGCGCCGAGGCTGTCCGAAGGTTGTACCTCCTTGAGCCCGGCTCCGGCATAGAGATCGAAACCCGCTCGGAGGGCGTCAAGCCCAATCCGATAATAGCTCTCCCGTTCCGGACAATGCGCATAGAAGGCTGCCGGAGTCGCGTGGTTCACGGCAACGCTCGTCGCTATACCGACCCTGCAGCCTGCCAGGCGAGCCTGTTCGGCAATCGTCACGACGGAACGGCCCGCCGTATCGAGTCCGAGGGTGCCGTTCGTTGTCTTCACCCCCGCAGCCAGGGCCGTCCCCGCCGCTGCAGAATCCGTCACCGTATGTGACGCCGAATGCGTGGCGACAAAGCCCTGCACCGGGAAATCCACAAAACAGAGCCCCGGACCTCCTTGGGACCGCAACCACAAATCGGCAGCCTGAACTTGCGCCAAGCCCATCCCGTCGCCGATAAAGAGAAAAACATAACGCGCCTCCTGCGAAAAGAGCCGACCCGTACTGCCCGTTAGGAGCAGTACGAGCACGGCTCGGCATATCCATCTGCAACACATCGAACCGAAGAGGTTTATCTATACTGTGCGCCGTCGAGCATCTGCTGCACGGCATAAAGCATCGCCCGGTAGTGCGGCCGATCCTGGGCCGGAGCCGTGGAGACCCGCCGGGTCAACAAATCCCGGACCTTGATCATCATGTCGAGGTAGTAGACAGCCGACTCGTCAATCACGGTCGAACGGACCCAGTTCTGCCAACCGTAGCCATAACCGAAATCGGTCTCGAAAAGGTGTTCGGCAACATAACGGCTCCCTTCGGTACGCTCCACCTCCCGGAGTATCGATGCATGGCGGGAGACTCTTCCTCCTTCGTCAAGTCCGTAAAGCAGGATCTGGTCGACCGTCGGCGCATAGGCATCCCCGAAATCCACCAACCCGTCGTGCAGACCGAGTTTCTTCGCACCGATCGTACCGGCCGATGTGCTCATCATCTTCACGAAGGCTTTCTGCAGGATCTTGTCCCCTTCGGTCAGACGACGCCCCGTAATGGCACTCTCCCAAACACCCCGATAGAGATCGCCGAAGAACTCCGCCACGGTATAGGGATCCTTCTCGGCCAGGAATGACGAAAGCGTCACATTCATGTAGAGTTTGGTCAGCGTGCTGGCCAGATTCTGGTTGACATCAGGCGAATATTTCAGACTCAGGCCGAAGCGGCGGCAAATGTCGTCGTCATCAAGCCATTCGTTCGTACTGATCTGCCTCAGAACCCACTGCAGCGAGGCCTTCTGACGCGCCCGGGGAACCGACTCGAAGCGCTTGACCTTCGTGCCGTCCTTC
>CALUMM010000066.1 GCA_944321755.1 uncultured Alistipes sp. | reverse complement strand
AAACTCATCATGGACTTCATCTACGGGGAGTTCGACGTGCTGCTGTCGACGACGATCGTCGAGAACGGCATCGACATCCCGAACGCCAATACGATCATCGTGGACAACGCCCAGAACTTCGGGCTGAGCGACCTGCACCAGCTGCGCGGGCGGGTGGGGCGTTCGAACCAGAAGGCCTACTGCTACCTGCTGTCGCCTCCGGACGAGCTGCTGTCGTCCGACGCGCGGCGGAGGCTGCGGGCCATCGAGGAGTTTTCGGACCTCGGGTCGGGCTTCAACATCGCCATGCAGGACCTCGACATCCGCGGTGCGGGGAACCTGCTGGGTGCCGAGCAGAGCGGTTTTATCGCCGACATCGGCTTCGAGACCTACCAGAAGATCATGAACGAGGCGGTGGCCGAGCTGCGGGCCGAGGGCCTTCAGGTTCCGGGGCTCGGAGCCGGGGAGCAGGAGGTCGTCGAGCGCATGGCCTTCATCGACGACGCCCATATCGAGATCGAGGTCGATGCGTCGCTGCCGGACGACTACGTGTCGCAGCAGGCCGAGCGTCTGAAACTCTACCGCGAACTCGACTCGACGAAGGACGAGGCAGCCCTCGAAGCCTTCGAGAGCCGTCTGGTGGACCGTTTCGGGCCGTTGCCGCGCGCCGCGAAGGAGCTGCTGAACGTGGTTCGGCTGCGCTGGGAGGCCATCCGTCTGGGCATGGAGCGCGTGAAGGTCAAGAACGGCCTGATGATCGTGCACTTCGTGGGCGAAGAGCAGTCACCTTATTATAAGAGCGAGACCTTCATGACGCTTCTGCAGCGGGTCACGCGCCATCCCGACCGATTTGTGCTCAAACAGCACAATAATCGGCTGGCGATGACCGTTAGGAATGTCAGAGATGTGGAGGACGCCTGGAAAACGTTGCAACAGCTTTGAATCTGATCGTTGACATAGGCAACACGCTCGTGAAACTCGCCGTATTCGAACAGGGGCGGCTGGTTTCACAGCGCAGTACGCACTATCTCGAAGCCTCGGATTTCGAGCAGCTGCTGCAGGGGCGGCGTGCCGTGCGCGCCATTGTGGAGTCGACGCGCGGCGATGCGGACGAAATCGTGGAACTGGTGCGCGAATGGGCGGACCGGGTGCTGGAGTTCACGCCGCAGACCCCCGTTCCGATCGCCAATGCCTACCGCACGCCCGAGACGCTGGGTCGCGACCGTCTGGCGGCTGCCGTGGGTGCCGCGACGCTCTATCCGGGTCGGAACGTGCTGATCGTGGACTTCGGGACGGCGGTGACGGTCGATCTGGTGACGGCCGACGGCACCTTCCGCGGAGGGTGCATCTCCCCGGGGATGCGGATGCGGTTCCGGGCGCTGCACGACTATACGGCACGGCTTCCGTTGTGCCCGGCCACCGAGAGCGAAGAGCTGCTGGGCGGCTCCACCGAAGAGGCCATCCGTTTGGGCGTGATGAACTCGCTGACCTTCGAAATCGAGGGCTATATGCAGCGCATGAGTGAAAAAATCGACGATTTATGCGTAATTTTCACCGGTGGGGACGCGAAATACTTTGCGAAAAGAATTAAAAACACGATATTTGCAAATTGTAATCTGGTCTTTTGCGGATTGGATCGAATTTTAGAGTACAATGCCAGTGAAGAACACCTTGATTAAACTTCTTGTCGCAGTGGCGGCGTTGTTTCCTGTCGCCGTCTCGGCCCAGACAAGCAGTATCAATGCCTTCTCGCCCTATACGATGTACGGAATCGGCGAAGTGAATACGCCCGGGACGCTTCCGATGCGTTCGATGGGCGGTGTGGGCGTGGCCATGCGCTCGACGGGGGTGGTGAACCTGCTCAACCCCGCAGGATTCAGCGCCGCGCCGCAGAAGACCTTCCTCTTCAACTTCGGGCTCGAAGGACAGAACTACTACAATTCGCAGAAAGTGGCCGGAGAATCGAAACGTACCGCCTACAATACGTTCAATTTCCACGACATCGCCTTCCAGATGCCGGTAGCCAAGCGCCTGGGCCTGGGCTTCAGCCTCACGCCCTACAGTTCGGTGGGCTACCGCACGAAGTATTACCACGAGTACGACCCGACGGATCCGGTTTACGGCAATGTGGGCAACGTGCAGTACAACTACCAGGGCGAGGGCGACGTCACGGAGGTGAAACTCGGCCTGGGCTGGGAGGTCTTCAAGAACTTCTCGATCGGCGTGGCAGCCCAATACTACTGGGGCTCGATCGACCGGACGTTCGTCATGACCCCGACGGCCATCACCGGCGAGGGGACCTATGTCTCGACGGTCGGCAGCGACGTCTACAGCATTTCGAGTGTCAAGGGGCAGGTCGGCGTGCAGTGGAGCCCGATTCTGAACCAGAAGCGGATCCTGACCGTGGGTGCGGCGTTCGACTTCGGCGGGGACCTGAACCCCGAGGTGACCAAACAGCTCTACGTCGGCGACCTCTACAATACGACGGTCAAGGGCGACACGACGCATCTGAAACTGGTTCTTCCGCACCAGCTGGCCGTGGGACTCTACTACCAGACCGCGAAGTGGTCCATGGGTGTGGATTACGTCTACCAGAACTGGGGCGGCCGCAACTCGGGCTACGAGATGACGGGTGTCAGCGGGACGGGCAGCGACCGCTCGGCCTACCGGGTCGAGTACGTAAATACGAGTACGATCAAGATGGGTGTCGAGTACACCCCCAACCGATACGACATTCGTAACTTCCTGAAACGCTGGTCCTACCGGGCCGGATTCCGTTACGGGAGCTACAACCAGTCGTTCAACGGCGACCGTCTGAGCCAGTGGGCCGTGACGGCCGGTATCGGCGTTCCGGTGAAGTTGTGGGCCGTTTCGGCCATGGATGTGGGGATCGAGTACGGACGTCGCGGCTACAATGTCGCCGACCGGGTTGGTCTGGTGCGCCAGCAGTATTTCAAGATTGCCGTGGGCTTTACGCTCTTTGCGGGCCAGGAGAACGGGGAATACTGGTTCATGCGGCCGAAGTACGATTAGCCGAGGGGGGCCCGAGGGGGCTGAGGAGTCGGAGCCGCACGAACTGAGGGTGCCGGAGCCGCACGAACCTGAGGGTCCAGGGCCGCACGAACTGAGGGGCCAGGGCCGCACGAACTGAGGGTGCCGGAGCCGCACGAACTGAGGGTCCGGAGCCGCACGAACTGAGGGTCCGGAGCCGCACGAACTGAGGGTCCGGAGCCGCACGAACCTGAGGGTCCAGGGCCGCACGAACTGAGGGGCCAGGGCCGCAGAACTGAGGGGCCGGAGCCGCACGAACTGAGGGGCACGAACTGAAACAGTATAACACGAAAACAGCATAACACGAAAACAACACCGATACAGGCAAACGACAATACACAAAAATTAATCTGACCGATGAAAAACGTAAAATTCCTGCTTTCCGCCGCATGTGCGCTTTTTGCATTCTCGGCGCTGGCTCAAGACTTCAGTGATCCGAAGTACGCGATCTGGGGCGATACGCCCGAGGAGCGCCAGCAGAACATTCTGAACAGCAACTTCCTCAAGGAGTCGTGCGACAACAAGGACTACGATGCCGCAGCATACTATCTCCAGCAGCTGCTGGCCAAGTGCCCGAAGGCTTCGGAGAATACCTTCGTTCGCGGAACAACGCTCTACAAGAACAAGATCAACCGAGCCAAGACGCTGGCTGAGAAGAACATGTTTATCGATTCTCTGATGTTGATCTACGATCTTCGCAACGAGTATTTCGGGGATCATCCGAAACGCGGTACGGCCTACATCCTCGACCGCAAGGCGCGGGAGTACCTGACCTACAAGCCCAGCGACCGCAAGGGAATCCGTGAGGCTTTCCGTGCAGCCATCGAGGCCGGCGGGGACAACACCGATCCGGAGACCGTCGTGGCCTACTTCTCGAACCTCTGCGACGACTACAAGAATACGGACGAGGTGATGCCCGACGAGGTGCTTGCAGAGTACGAGCGTCTGGAGCCGTTCTTTTCGAAGCATCCCGAGGCAGCGGAGTACAAGAGCCTGTTCGATGCCGCATTCGGACTGAGCGGCGCCGCCAGCTGCGAGAACCTCGAAAAGCTCTATCGTGCGAAACTGGAGGCTGCGCCCGATGACGAGGCGCTGCTGGCCCAGGCCGTGGGGATGATGTCGCGTGCGAAGTGCGACGGCGACTTCTACTTCTCGATCGCCGAGAAATACTACCAGGTAAAACCGTCGTCGGAGACGGCGATGTTCCTGGCGCAGGCTTTCCAGAACAAGGGTGACTATGCCAAGGCCCGGACCTATCTGAACGAGGCGCTGGCCGTCGAGCAGGATCCTGCCGAGCGTCAGAAGCTGCTGGTCCGCATTGCGCTGGTGGGTCTGGTTGCAAACGACATTGCGGATGCCGCATCGGCCGCCCGTCAGGCCCGCGACCTGAATCCCGAGGATGGCGTTCCCTACTTCGTGCTGGCTCAGTGCTATGCTTCGTCGGCAGCCGCTTGCGGCGGGTTTGCGGGACAGGCTACTTTCTGGGCTGCCTACGACACGATGGCCAAGGCTGTAGAGCTTCTTCCGAGCGATTCGGAGTATCTGGAGCACGCCAAGACGTCGCTGAGCGCCTTCCGCAACCGTTTCCCGAGTTCGGAGGAGTGCTTCTTCAACGAGTTGCAGGAGGGAGCCCGTTACACGGTGAACTGTGGCACGGCCGCCGGCGTTTCGACGACGGTACGCCCCCGCTAAGTCCTTCCCGAACCGCTTTTCCATGGGGAAACGCATGACACGATACGCCAGGGTAGCACTCTCCGTTGCGGGGAGTGCTATCTTGCTGTTCTCGTGTTCGGGGGAACGTGAGGAATCTTCGTCGTCGGCCGAGGAGGGGATGATGACGGAGTACAGCGAGCACCTGTCGATCATCAATTCGCAGAACGGACGCCGTTCCTACCACTTCGTCACGCCGCTGCTCGAAGGCTACACGCTGGCGCGGGAGCCCTATCGGGAGTTCCGCAAGGGGATCAAGATCACGACCTACCAGGACGATTCGCTTTCGTCGGTGGACGCCGTGCTGACGGCCAACTACGCCATCTATTACGAGAAGCGGGAGTTGTGGGAGGCCAAGGGCAACGTCGTGGTGGAGAAATCCGACGGCAAGACGCTCTATACGCAGCAGTTGTTCTGGAATGCCCGCACGGGGAAGATCTATTCGAACGTGGATTCGAAGATCGTGCAGAACAACGGCCGCGACGTCTTCATCGGCGAGGGTTTCGAGTCGGACGAGGAGTTCAAGGACTGGCGTTTCCGCCGCATGAAGGGACGTATGGAGGTGGAGATGAAGCAGGCTGCGGACTCCACGGCGGACTCCACGGCGGTGCAACCGGGCGGCGGATCCCCCGCGGGTCCGGCGAGCTCTGCAACGCCTGCGGCCTCCGGGGCTGCGCAATCCGTATCCCGCACGCAGGGCGTACAGGCCGAATCCCGGACTGCCGGGGCTGTGCAGGAGGGGGCCGAATCCCGGGCCGCTGCGACGCTGCAATCCGGTGAGAAGCCCTCTGCGGCCGAGCCTTCGGCCCTGCCCCGGTCGCGGCACCTTTCGGCGAGCCGCCGCGGTGCGGTGCCGGATGCTGCCCGGCGCCGGGATGCCGCCTCTTTGGGGGATACCCTGTCGGTGCGTTCTGCGGCCCGGTCCGTGAATTCCTCGAATCCCGCAGGTCCCGAAAATCCCGGAACTCCGGAGACGGAGGGCGTGGAGCGCGTTTCCGAAACCAAAAAGTGACAGCCATGGTGACTTCCCTGATTCTGATTGTCGTCATGTTGTTGTTGTCGGCCTTCTTCTCGGGCATGGAGATCGCCTTCACGAGCAAGAACCGGCTCAAACTGGAGATCGACCGCAAGCAGAGCCGGATGTTCGACAGCATCGCGGAGGTTTTTTCGCGCCATCCGGGTCAGTACATCACGACGATCCTCGTGGGCAACAACATCGCACTGGTGGTCTATTCGCTGGCGATGTCGATGCTGCTGCGCGAAATTTACGCTGCGTTGGGATGGGAACGGCTGGCCCTCGAAGGGTCGGTGGCCATCGACACGGCGGTTTCGACGATCATCATCATCTTCTTTGCGGAGTTTCTGCCCAAGTCGGTCTTCCGCAACGACCCCAATTTCTACTACCGGGCGCTGGCTCCGGTGATCTATTTCTTCTACATCGTGCTCTATCCCGTTGCGCGTTTCACGACGCTGCTTTCGCACGGGATCCTGCGGCTGCTGGGCCGCAAGGTCGAGGAGAAGAACATCACGCCGAGTTTCGACCGGGAGGACCTTGCGGCGCTGCTCGACACGAACGGCCCGGAATCCCATTCGGAACCGGACAACGAGTTGAAACTCTTCCAGAATGCGCTGGATTTCGCGGATCTTCGCGTGCGGGACTGCATGGTTCCGCGAGTGGATGTCGAGGCGGTGGATATCGACGACACGACGATCGAACAGCTGACGGCTCGGTTCGTGGATTCGAAGTATTCCCGGATCTTCGTCTGGCGGAAGTCGATCGACAACATCATCGGCTATGTGAATTCGAAGAGCCTCTTTACGCGCCCGTCGCGGATCGACGACGTGATGATGGAGGTGAACTACGTTCCGGAGACGATGCCGTTGCAGTCGATGCTGGAGAACTTCATCAAGCATCGTTCGAACATCGCGGTGGTGATCGACGAGTTCGGCGGTACGGCGGGGATCATCTCGCTGGAGGACGTGCTGGAGCAGATTTTCGGCGAGATCGAGGATGAACACGACGTTCCGGATCTGGTGGAGAAGCAGGTGGGGCCGGGGGAGTATGTCTTCTCGTGCCGCCTGGAGGTGAAATACCTGAATGAACGCTACGATCTGGGGATCGAGGAGAGCCGCGAGTACGATACGCTGGCGGGCTTCATCATCTACAATTACGAGGGGATCCCGGGTGCCGGGGAGACGGTGTATATCGGCGATCTCCAGTTGCGGATTCTGCGCACGACGCGATCGCGGATCGAGTTGGCGCGGGTGAAAAAAATGTAACGCAGACAGGAGCCTATTTGCGAATATTTTACTACCTTTGGCTGATCTTTCGAAACAATACGAAAAATTAACATTTATATGGCAAGTTTAAACACCTTACGTACCAAGTTCGGGGTAGTGCTTTCGATCATCATTGCGCTGGCCCTCTTGGCCTTCATTCTCTCACTGAAAACCGAGATGGGTTTTACGGGCAATGATCCGCGAGTCGGCGTGATCGACGGCGAAAAGATCAACTATTCGGAGTATTACGACGAGTACGAGCGGATCAAGACGCAGAACAACGTGCAGGAGAGCGACGAACAGCAGTCTGCGATGCTGGCCAATGCGGTCTGGCAGTCGCTGATTACCCGTTACGTGCTGACTCCTGGTTTCGACCGGATGGGTCTGCGTGTGACGGATCCCGAGCGGATGGCGATGGTCAGCGGCCAGCAGCCTTCGCAGGCGTTCTACAACGCCTTTGCGGATCCCCGGACGGGTCAGTACAACGTGGAGGCCGTGAGCCAGTTCCTGGCCCAGGCCGAGACGAATTCCCAGGCAGCCCAGGTTTGGGCTCAGCTCAACGAGCAGGCTCGTCTGGAGCGTGAGGCCCAGAAGTTCTTCGGACTGGTGAAGGGTGGAGTCTATGTCAATTCGCTGGAAGTGGCTCGGGGTGTCGAGGGTGCGAACCGGACCTTCTCGGGCAAATGGGCCGGGAAGAAGTATTCGTCGGTTCCCGATTCGCTCTTTACCGTTTCGACGGGAGACCTGAAGAACTACTACAACAGCCACAAGGATCAGTTCAAGCAGACCCCGTCGCGGACGCTCTCGTACGTGGTGTTCGAGGTGTCGCCCACGGATGACGACCTGCTGGCTCTGGAGAAGAAGGCTGCGGAGGTAGGCCGTGAGTTTGCGGCTGCGGAAGATGTGAAGGCCTTCGTGCGGGCCAACCGCAACGGCCGGATCGCCGAGAGCTACGTAACGGCTGCCCAGCTGACCGATGAGGAGGGCAAGGCGCTGATGGACGGGAAGATGTACGGTCCGGTTCTGAAGAACAACGAGTGGACGATGGCCCGGGTGCTGGATGCGAAGATGGCGCCCGATTCGGTGGGCATCCGCCATATCGTGCTTCCCTATACGCAGGAGACGCTGGCCGACAGCCTGCTTACGGCGCTGAGAAAGGGCGGTGATTTTGCGGCTGCAGCAGCCCGGTATTCGGTTTACGACGCGACGGCAGCCAATGGCGGCGAGGTGGGTGTGATGCCTTTCTCGGCCTTCACGGGCGAATTTGCCGAGGCACTGGCCGGAGCGAAGAAGGGCGATATCGTGAAGATCGCTTCGGGGGACGCCATCCAGTTGATGCAGGTCTACCGGGCCGACAAGCCCACGAAACATATCCAGGTGGCATCGATCACCTATCCGCTGGAGGCTTCGGCCGCCACGCGCCGCGACATCCACAACCAGGCTGGATCGTTCATGGTCAATGCCAAGGGCTCTTCGGAGGCCTTTGCTGATGCCGCTTCGGAAGCAGCCGTTACGCCGCGCGTTGCGACGCTGACTCAGGGCGACCGCACGATCCGCGGTCTGGAGGATTCGCGTGACGTGGCCCGCTGGGCCTACGGAGCCGAGACGGGCGATGTCTCGGAGATCTTCACCGTCGGTAAGGACTACGTGATCGCCATGCTGACCGGGATCGACGACAACGACTACGCTCCGCTGGAGAAGGTGGCTTCGCAGGTCCGTGCCCAGGTGCTGCGCGACAAGAAATACGACTATATCGTGAAGGACCTTGCCGGTTCGACGCTGGCCGAACAGGCTTCGAGCCTCGGTTCGGAGGTGGACGACTTCTCGGGTGTGACGTTCGGGTCGTTCTATATCGACGGCATCGGCATGGAGCCCCGTCTGGTCGGCGCGATCTCCTCTTCGGAGCAGGGTGTGCTGTCGGCTCCCGTGAAGGGAATGTCGGGCGTGTATGTCTTCGAGGTCGGGGATGTGCAGACCGAGGAGAAGCAGACTGCCGAGGGTGAGAAGGTCCGTGCCCAGGCGATGGCCGAGGGTATGGCCCAGCAGTTCGCCTATCCGGCCATCCAGCAGATGGCCAAGATTCAGGACCTGCGCGGCAAGTATTTCTAACATTCGATTCAACGCAACAAGGCGGGGAGGGATTTTTCAAGTTCCTCCCCGCTTTCTTGTACCCGGATTTCTCCGTTGCCTCCCGGTTTTTCCGTTGCCTCCCGGTTTCTCCGTTGTCTCCCGGATTTCTCCGTTGCTTCTCGGTTTTTCCGTTGCCTCCCGGATTTCTCCGTTGCCTCCCGGTTTCTCTGTCGCTGTCCGGTCCGAAAACTTTTGCCCCGAGCGCAATAGTTGCCCGGGATTTGTTATCTTTGTAAGTACAAAACTTTTCGCCATGAACAACTTCATCTATCAGAATCCTACCAAACTGGTTTTCGGAAAGGGCGAGATTGCCCGGCTTCCGGAGCTCATTCCGGCCGACAAGCACATCATGATCACCTTCGGGGGCGGCAGCGTCAAGCGCAACGGGGTCTACGACCAGGTTGTGAAGGCCCTTGCGGGTCGGGACTTCATCGAGTTCTGGGGCATCGAGGCCAATCCTTCGATCGAGACCCTGCGCAAGGCGATTGCTTTGGGCAAGGAGAAACGGGTTGATTTCCTGCTGGCCGTGGGCGGCGGGTCGGTGATCGACGGTACGAAACTCATCTCGGCCGGGCTGCTCTACGAGGGGGATGCTTGGGAACTGGTGCTCAAGGGAAGCTATACGAAGACGGTGCCGCTGGCTTCGGTGCTCACGATGGCCGCCACGGGCTCCGAGATGAACAGCGGGGCGGTGATTTCGCGTTACGAAACCAAGGAGAAATACGCCTTTTACAGCAACTATCCGGTCTTTTCGATCCTCGATCCGGAGACGCTCTACTCGCTGCCGAAGCGGCAGATTGCCTGCGGATTGGCCGATACGTTCGTGCATGTGCTGGAGCAGTACATGACCACGCCGGGGCAGTCGCGGCTGATGGACCGCTGGGCCGAAGGGATCCTGCATACGGTGGTGGAGATTGCTCCGCGGGCGCTGGGTGACGAACGCGACTACGACACGATGTCGGAGTACATGCTTTCGGCGACGCTGGCGCTGAACGACATGATCCGCATGGGTGTGACGCAGGACTGGGCGACGCACATGATCGGCCACGAGTTGACGGCGCTGCACGGACTGACGCACGGTGCGACGCTGGCGATCGTGATCAACGGCACGCTGCGCACGCTGCGAGATCAGAAACACGGCAAACTGTTGCAGTTCGGCGAGCGGATCTGGGGGATTACCGACGGTACGGAAGCGGAGCGCATCGACCGGACGATTGCCCGGACCGAGGAGTTCTTCCGTTCGCTGGGGCTTTCGACGCGCCTCTCGGAAGAGGGGATCGGTGAGGCGACGATTGCCGAGATCGAGCGTCGTTTCACGGCTTCGGGCGTGCACCACGGCGAGGCCGGGAATGTCGACGGGGCAATGGCCCGCCGCATCCTGGAAGCCTGCCTGTAGTCGATTCCGGTGCTTGAAAATCCAGCCGGGCATTCCGACCGCGTGTCGGAATGCCCGGCTTTTTATGATGATGCTTGGGACGTGCCAATCCCGGGATTAACCTCGTTGGGCTCGGCATCGTCGGGGTGTATGCGTGTGCTTTTTGGGGAAGACCGGGTTTACGGACGGATGGATTCCTGCTGTTCCGTTGTGTTTGACAGCAGCAATGCGATCTCCTCACCGGCAATCCCTTTGGAGATGCTGATTTGCAACAGACGCTCTTCCGTTTCGGGACCGGGCGCCATCAGACCCCGGGCTTCGGGGTGTGTTGCCAGATAGAGGGCCCCTTCGTTGTGCAGGGCCAGCGTGGCATCGATGTATTTTAGGTGTGTCGGCTCTTCGAGCGTGAAGTTCAGGGTCTTTTTCCCGTTCAGCACCCGTTCGGGCGGGAGCTCCGGGCCAAATTCATCTTCGACACCCATGTTGGCCATCAAGGCTTCGGATTGCTGCCAGGCTTCGGCGGGACAACTCTGCTGAAAAGCATCTTTGTGCCCTGTCGCCATTACAATGGCGTATGCCGCGCGTACGGCAGTCCCCACGGCGGCGGAATCGCGGCAGTCGATGATCTCTTCAGCCAGACTCCGGATCGCCGGTTGGAGGCTCTCCGGTTCGGTAACGATGCTGATTCTGGCTCCGTGGCGGTGTGCATACAGGGCGATCCCGCTGCCGACCTTTCCGCTGCCGAATAGAACGAACCGGCGATCCTTCCACGTCGTATATCCGAACTGCGCCATGGCCCGGAAATAGCTCTCTCCGGTTCCCAGCATGGTCTCTATCCGTTTGATGCGTCCGCTGTCGGCTATGTACACCGGTTTTGCGGAGTGGGCATAGCGGGGGACTCCGGAGCGGGTTAGTTCGACAAACCCATACGTGGGAACCCACTCTGCGAAGACTCCGGCGCAGTCCAGAATCAGATCGAACGCCATCCGTCCCCGATCGGACGGAGCTACGACGGGAATGCCGTTGGCCCGGATCCGGTCGACGATCTCGGGGTCGCAGGCGATGCAGTCCGACAGTCCGACCGACAAGCGGGCTCCGGCAGCCTGCAGGGCCTGGTATTTGACCAGCGTGTTGCGAAATACGGGCGTGGCATCCAGAATCCGCAGCCCCGACAACGGGCGCTCCTTTTGCCAGAGGCGTATTTGGTGGTCGAGAGCGGGATACTCCTCCGGACGGTAGGAGCGCTGAATCAGCGAGAGCAGGGAATCGGTTTCCATGGTGAGTCTGGTATTGCGAAATTAGCGACCGTAAAAATAGTGTTAATTTCCTGGAATCCCAAATGTTCCGGTTTGTGCCGGAGCTGTTGTCTGAGTTTGGGCACCTTCTCCCTGCAATATCTTCCGGGAGCACGAAAAATCCCCTCCGGCGCGGGCCGAAGGGGATCGGAAAGGCATTGGATTGCGGATTACTCCTCCATCAGGATTTCGAGGATCTTGATGGCAGCCGTGGCGATCGGCGTACCGGGGCCGAAGATGGCGGCGGCACCGTCGCGGTAGAGTTCGTCGTAATCCTGGTGAGGAATCACACCGCCGACGATAACGATGATATCCTCACGGCCGAGTTTCTTCAGCTCGGCGATGATCTGCGGCACGAGCGTGAGGTGTCCGGCGGCCAGCGACGAAACGCCCACTACGTGAACGTCGTTCTCGACAGCCTGCTTGGCGGCCTCCTCCGGGGTCTGGAACAGCGGACCCATGTCGACGTCGAAGCCGATGTCGGCATAACCCGTAGCTACGACCTTGGCACCGCGGTCGTGACCGTCCTGGCCGAGTTTTGCGATCATGATGCGCGGCTGACGGCCCTCTTTCTTGGCGAATTCGGCGCACAGCTCCTTGGCGTGCTCGAAGGATTTGTCGTTTTTCACTTCTGACGAATAAACTCCTGAAATGGAACGGATAACGGCTTTGTAGCGGCCTACGACGACCTCGCAGGCATCGGAGATCTCACCCAGCGTAGCGCGGACCTTGGCGGCCTCGACGGCCAGGGCGAGCAGGTTGCCCTGCTTGGTCTTCACGCACTCGGTGATGGCGTCGAGGGCCTTCTTCACGGCGGCCTCGTCGCGCGAAGCGCGCAGCTCCTTCAGGCGCTTGATCTGACTTTCGCGCACGGCGGTGTTGTCCACGGCGAGGATGTCGATCGGGGCCTCTTTTTCGAGGCGGTACTCGTTCAGACCGATGATCTTCTCCTCGCCGGAGTCGATGCGTGCCTGCTTGCGGGCCGACGCCTCCTCGATACGCATCTTCGGAATGCCGGTCTCGATGGCCTTGGCCATACCGCCGAGTTTCTCGATCTCCTGGATGTGCTCCCAGGCCTTGTGAGCGATCTCGTTGGTGAGGGTCTCGACGTAGTAGGAGCCTGCCCACGGGTCGACCTCACGGCAGACGGAGGTCTCCTCCTGGATGTAGATCTGGGTGTTGCGGGCGATACGTGCCGAGAAGTCGGTCGGCAGGGCGATGGCTTCGTCGAGGGCGTTGGTGTGCAGCGACTGGGTGTGACCCAGGGCGGCGCCCATGGCCTCGATGGCCGTGCGGGCCACGTTGTTGAAGGGATCCTGCTCCGTAAGCGACCAGCCGGAGGTCTGCGAGTGGGTACGCAGTGCGAGCGACTTGGGGTTCTTGGGGTTGAACTGCTTGACGATCTTGGCCCAGAGCATACGTGCGGCGCGCATCTTGGCGATCTCCATGAAGTGGTTCATGCCGATGGCCCAGAAGAACGACAGACGCGGTGCGAAGGCGTCGATCGACATCCCGGCGTTGATTCCGGCGCG
>CALUMM010000065.1 GCA_944321755.1 uncultured Alistipes sp. | reverse complement strand
CCTGCCCCCTCTCGAAGGTTCCGCCGCCGCGCACACGGCAAGCGAAAAAGATGCGGGCAATCCCCTTTTTTGCATTACTTTTGCAAGAACGATTCGTACCGATCATGGAACAATTTTCCCAAGCCTATGCTTTTCTCTGGGACGTCTGCGGCCCGTGGGGCATCGCCCTGCTGGCGGGCGTCGTGCTGCTCTTCCTCATCCAGTGCGGGTACTGGGCCGGCTACTACGGCCGCATCCCCTCCTACCGCAACGCCACGAGCGACGGCAGCCGGCCGGCCGTGTCGGTCGCACTGGTCGTGCGCGAAGCCGACGACGCCTTCCTCGAGGAGACGCTGCCGCTGCTGCTCGCCCAGGAGTACGACCGCTACGAGATCGTCATCACGGAACTCACCGGCGACGTCGAATTCGGCGAGACGCTCGCCATGATCGCCGAACACAACCCCCGGCTGAACGTGACACGCATGGTGCGCGACCCGCGCTTCCCGATCAGCGACAAGATGGCTCTCAACGTGGCCATCAAGGCCGCCCGCTACGACAACATTCTCCTCACGACGGCCGACTGCCGCCCGGCATCGAACCAATGGGTGGGACGCATGGCGCGCGGCTTTGAACACGCCGACCTGGTGATCGGCTACTGCGGCATGGAGGGCGGCAACCGCTTCTCCGACCGGATGATCCGCCTGGGACGCGTCGGTCATGCCGCCCGCTGGATCGGCGCCGCCATGCACGGCCATCCCTACCGCGGCATGATCCAGAACCTCGGCCTGACCAAAGCCATCTACTTCGCCAACCACGGCTTCAACCACCTCAACATGAATATCGGCATGGACGACCTCTTCGTCCAGAAGCTGGCCGCCGGAGCCCGCACCGCCACCATCGTGTCGGCCAATTCGCTGGTCCGCCAGAAGATCTGGGGAGGGTTGCGCTGGTGGTATGCCGACCGCCGACTGCAGAGCAACACCTTCCGCTTCTATCCGGCGGGCGTCCGGTTCCGCATCGGGCTCGAACTCTGGAGCCGGGCCCTCTTCCTGCCGGCCGTCGTCGCCGCCGTGGTACTGCTGCCCGCGGAGCTCAAACTTTTCGCCGCGGCCCTGTGGCTCCTCCGCCTGCTGCTCGTCCTGTTCGAGATGCGGCGCATCGCGCTGCGCCTCTGCGAGCGGGGCGTGATGCGGGTGGCTCCCCTATACGACCTCTGTTCGCCCTACTACGAAGGGTGGATGGCCCTCTCGCGCACCTTCAAACGATCCCCCGGGGTATGGAGATAGCCGGCTACCTCATCCAGACCGACCAGCAGCTCGTCACGTTGGCCCAGAGCGGCGATGCGGCCGCCTTCGAGATGCTTTTCAACCGCTACCGCGACGGCATCCGCAAACTCTACCTGGCCCGCACGGGCGGCAACGGCAACGATGCCGACGACCTGCTGCAGGAGACCTTCATCAAGGTGTTCCTCAACCTCGACAAATACGACACCGCCTTCACCTTCGGGCAGTGGATCTACACGATCGCCCGCAACACCTTCATCGACTTTGTCCGCCGCCGGCGTGACGACCTCTTCGTCGACGCCGCCCCGACCGGCGCCGCTTCAGGCCTCAACTCCGTCTCGCAGGAGGCAACCCCCGAGGAGCGGTTCATCGACCGGCAGCGCGGCGCCCAGCTGGAGCAGCACCTGGCCAAGATGTCGCCCCGCTACCGGCAGCTGATCGAGCTGCGTTTCTTCTGCGAATACTCCTACGAAGAGATCGCCGCCGAACTGGGCATGCCGCTGGGAACGGTCAAGACCCAGATCCACCGCGCCCGGGCACAGCTCTGCGCCCTCATCACGGCCAGCGACATGCTCTGACCCGCACACCCGATCGCAGTTTCCCTGCGGACAGCACAAAAAAAGAAGAGGCCCGGATGATTCCGGACCTCGTTCGTTCTGCGGTCGTCTGCAGGTTTTGCCCGCAGCGTTCCGACTACTCCTCCTCGTTGCGACGGAGCTGCTCCACGTAGATGGCGTGGATCTTCTGCTCGCGTTTTACCACGGAGGGTTTCGTGAAGTACTGGCGACGACGAAGTTCCTTCAGGACGCCGGTTCTTTCGTATTTGCGTTTGAATTTCTTGAGAGCGCGCTCGATGTTTTCGCCCTCTTTTACAGGCATGATAATCATTGTGGTACTATTTTATAGATTTGAAATTCGGTCGTTACGGTCTCCGGCTACGCTACCGGAAAGGCTCCGCACCCGTCAATTTTCGCGAGGTGCAGGGCCGAAATGAAGATACGGGGCCAGTCTGGCGGCCTCCTCCATCGTCAACGTATGGTCTTCGATCATATCCTCAATCGTACTCCAACCTCCTTTCAATTGTCTGTTGCGCAGAATCTTCCGCAAGGTTCGCGGAGCGATGTAGGGATGATCCGCAACAGTGTTCGGAGCCGCAAAGTTAATATCAATTTTCCGGATTTTGCAACTGTCCGCCCAAATTTGTTCGCGCATGCGCTCCCAGTTCCGTTCGGTGACCAGCCCCGTCTCGAGCACCTGCCGGGCATCATGGAAGCCGCCCAACCGCCCGCGGTAGGCAATCACCGCCGCAGCCGTCGCCGGACCGATGCCCGGCACGCCGTCCAGCGCGGCCGAATCGGCGCCGTTCAGCTCCACCGGGCCGGGCGACGACACCGCCTCATGCTCCGCCACCCGTCCGACCGGCCGCCCCTCCGCCGGGACGATGGCAATCCGGTCGCGCAGGCGGTCAAACATCGCCTCGGAGACCACATACGACTCGGCGAAATCCTCCGCCGTCCGGAAACCGCCCCGCGCCTCCCGGAAGCGGACGATCGACGCCGCCTGACGGGGCGAGAAGCCGAGCGCCACGAATCCCTCCGCATCCAGCGCATTGGGATCGAAGGAGGCTGTATCCGTCCGCTCCTGCGCCGCCGACACAGCCGGTGCGACGGCTCCGGATTGCGGGCGCGGCCGCAGGCGATAGGCCTCACCGATCACGATATAGGGTTTCAGCCGGGCATACATCGAATCGGTCACTCCGTAGCAGAGCGCCACATCCTCCGGCACGGCAAACACCTTGCCCGCCGCCCGGTATTTCACCAGCCCCGCCGCCGTGCGCTTCGGCATGCCCAGCTGCCGCAACTCCTCATAGGTCACCTCGTTCGGATCAAAGGCAAACAACCGGACGGTATCCGCTTCCGCTGCGGGGCCCTCCGCCTGTCCGGCGGCCGTCTGCCCGACCAGCCGGTCGCCGAGCAGCTGTGCACTGCCGTCGGGTCGGGGCGCCGCCGTCCGGACCAACAGCCAGGCCAGCAGCACCAACAGCGGCAGCAGCAACAGAATGCCCCGCCGCTCGCTCGCCGAAAAGAGCCAGCGCCGTCGCCGTTCGGAATCGTTTTTCCGCCGCTCCGTCTGTCGCCTGCCGGGTTTCATGTCCTCACAACCGTCTTACACCTCCGCCCGGTCGGAACGCACCAGCCGCCGGTAGCGCCGCGAAGGCGAAGGCTGCAGGGCGCCGAGTCCGTATTCATTCCACCGGCGGTCCACCTTGTCCATGGTTGCCTCGTCGGCCGTGACCACATTTGGGAAGCGGGACGGATAACCGGGCCGCCCCGGCAATTTGGTGCGGGCATCGGCCACCAGCACCCCCTCGCGGAACGCCACGTCGCGCCCGGCATCGGTATTGCCCGTTGCCAGCCACAACAACTCTTCGCCCGAGAGCCCCTCCGCCGCCGCATCGAACAGCACAAGCGCCTGCGGGCGCAAGGCATTCCGCCGCAGGAACTCCCCGACATCGACTGCCGCATCCGGCTCGGCGAAGAGGGCCACTACGCCCCATTCGGCCAGCCATTCGAGGCTCCATGCCCCGATGCCGCCCGCCGCCACGACCCGGTCGGGCAGCGACCACAGCGGCACATCCGGCGTACAGCCGGTCAGATCGAAAGCCATCTTGCCCCCGTAACCGGTGACGGCGGCCGCATGGTCGAGTACATCGAGTACCCCCTCGCCCCGAATGAGGGCCCGGGAGAGATCGGCATGGCGCCACAGTCCCGCCACCGTATGAACATTGCGCGGATCCGTGCCGGAGGGGATCATCAGCAGGTATTTGTTGAAGGTCATCTGTCCCGCCCCCCACAGGGCCGACACCGCCTGGCGGACATGACCCGGATAGCGGGGCGTGAATCCCGCCACGGCAATGTTGTGCGCCACACCCGCCGCCGGCATGTAGAGATCGGTCAGGTCGGGCTGCACGGCAAGGCGCATCGGAGCGAGAAAAATCGTCTCGGTCGCCTTGGCGATATAGAGATCTTCCTGGGGCGGAATTCCCACCACCGTAGCGGGCCATACGGCTCCCTGCCGGTGGGTAATGGCCGTCACGTGAAAGAGTGGATAGCGGTCCTCGAGCGAATAGAATCCCGTATGGTCGCCGAAAGGTCCCTCCACCACCTTCTCCTCGGCGGGATCAACGTACCCCTCGATGACAAAGTCGCAGTCGTCCGGCACCCACAGTTCGTTGGTCAGGCAGCGCACCAGCCGCACGGGCCGGCGTCGCAGGAACCCCGCCAGCAGGTATTCGTCGATGCCGTCGGGCAGCGGAGCCGTCGCCGCATAGGTATAGACCGGATCGCCGCCCAGACAGACGCTCACGGGCATCCGGCGCCCGGCACGCCGCCAGGCTTCGTAGTGACGCGCACCGGTCTTGTGCATGTGCCAGTGCATGCCCGTCGTCTGACCGTCGAAAAGCTGCATGCGGTACATGCCCACGTTGGGGACTCCCGTCTCGGAGTCGACCGTATGCACCATCGGCAGCGTCACAAAGCGCCCGCCGTCGCACGGCCAGCACTGCAGTACGGGCAACCGGCCCAGATCGGCCTCGGCCCCCCGCCACACGGTCTGCTGACAGGCTCCGCGCCCCCGCACCCGTTTCGGGAACCAGCGCGACGCCCGTCCCAGCAGCGGCAGCGCCCCCAGCTTCTCGCCCAGCGTGCCTTTCGGAGCCGTCGCCTCGCGCAACAGTTCGCCGATGGAGGCGGCAATGTCGCCGAGCCGCTCCACCCCCAGCGCCAGTGCCATGCGCCGGTCGGAACCGAACAGGTTCATCAGCACGGGAAACTCGGTTCCCGTCCGTTCGAACAGCAGGGCCCGGCCACCGCCCGGCGACTTGGCCATGCGGTCGGCAATCTCGGCCATCTCCAGCACCGGATCGACCGGCGCGGCAATGCGCACCAGTTCTCCTTCGCGGTCGAGCCGGTCAATGTATTCTTGCAGACTTGCGTACATGATTTTTCGCAATTATTTCCGTATTTTGACAAAGATAGGCATTGACAGGCGATTTCCGACCGCTCCGCCCCCGCGAAAAACGCGCCGCACCGCCCGCCGCCTCCCCGCACGGAGCCCCGTACTGTGAAGCGACTAACAAAATCGGAACGAAACCGCCGCCCTTATTGAAAAATTCGTAACTTTGTTTGTTAATACGGACATACGACAACACAACAACATACATACCAACTATTTTCAGAAGTTATGGCAAACAACAAGGAAGAGAAGCTCTTCACCGAATTCCCGCCCGTCTCCACGGAGCAGTGGGAAGAGGTGATCAAGGCTGACCTCAAAGGGGCCGACTACCAGAAAAAATTAGTCTGGAGAACCTCCGAGGGCTTCAACGTGCGCCCCTACTACCGGGCGGAAGACCTCAAGGGCATCCAGTACCTCGGCAAGAAGAGCGGCGAATTCCCCTATGTGAGGGGTAACCGCTGCCACAACCGCTGGCGCATCCACGAGACCATCGCCGTCAAGGAGGTGAAGAGCGCCAACGAGTTCGCCCTCCACGCCATCGAGGCGGGCGCCGAGTCGATCGGATTCGACCTGTCGGAGAAACTCTCCGCACAGCAGGTGGCCGACCTGATGGCCGGCATCGACCTGAACGCTACGGAGCTGGCCTTCAGCGGAGTGCCCGACGCCGAGCTGCCCGCCAAGGTACTGGCCGTGGCCGAGGCAAAGGGTGCCGACCCCGACAAGTTCCGCGTCTTCTTCGGTTTTGACCCGATCATCCGCCAGCTCTCGCTCAAGGGCGTCTTCTGCTGCGGCGACCAGGGCCAGCAGTGCTTCAAGACCATCGCCGAGCTGGTGAAGACCTACCACAAGGCCTGGCCAAAAGCCAAATTCATCACCGTGGGCGGCGAGACGTTCCAGAACAGCGGCTCGACCATCGTCCAGGAGCTGGCCTTCACCCTCGCTGCAGGCCACGAATACGTCGTGGGCCTCATGGACGCCGGCCTGAGCGCCGACGAGGCGGCCCGGACAATCCGCTTCTCGATGGGCGTCAGCTCCAACTACTTCATGGAGATGGCCAAATTCCGCGCCGGCCGCATGCTGTGGGCCAACATCATGAACGCCTACGCCGACGGCTGCGCCCGCAAGATGTTTACCCACGCCGTCACCACGACGTGGAACATCACCGCATACGACCCCTACGTGAACATGCTCCGCGGCACGACCGAGGCCATGAGCGCCTCCCTCGCCGGCATTCACTCGCTGGAGGTGATGCCGTTCGATACGGCCTACGAAAGCCCGACCGAGTTCTCCTCGCGCATCGCCCGCAACGTACAGCTGCTGCTCAAGAACGAGTCGCACTTCGACAACGTGGTCGATCCGGCCGGCGGTTCGTACTACATCGAGAACCTGACGGCCAGCATCGCCGAGCAGGCCTGGAACCTCTTCAAGGAGGTTGAGAATCGGGGCGGCTACATCGCCGCATTCCGCGAGGGCTTCATCCCCGACGCGGTAAAGGCTTCCGCCGAGGCGAAGGACAACGCCGTGGCTACGCGCCGCATCGTCCTGCTGGGCACCAACCAGTACCCGAACTTCAACGAAACGGCCGACAAGGCGATCACCGCCGAGACCGTAACGCCCGCCGCCTGCGAGGGCAAGGTGCTCCGCCCCTACCGCGGCGGCATGGCCTTCGAGCAGCTCCGCCTGAAGGTGGACCGCAGCGGCAAAGCCCCGCGCGCCTTCATGCTCACTTGCGGCACGCTGTCGATGGCCCGCGCCCGTTCGCAGTTCGCCTGCAACTTCTTCGCCTGCGCCGGCATCCGCGTCGTGGACAACACCTTCTTCCAGTCGGTTGAGGAGGGCGCCGAAGCCGCTTTGAAATCGGGTGCCGAGATCGTGGTGATCTGCGCGGCCGACGACGACTACGCAACCCTCGCCCCGAAGGCCAAGGAACTGCTGGGCGACAAGGCCATCTTCGTAGTGGCCGGCGCCCCCGCTTCGCAGCCCGAACTGGAGGCACAGGGCATCACCCGCTTCATCAGCGTCCGGAGCAACGTGCTCGAAACCCTGAAAGGCTACGTTAAAGAACTCGGAATCTAAAGAGCAACAACAACGATGAGAGCAAAATTTTCAGATATAAGCTACGAAGGCGGACCCGCTAAATGCTGCCACGCCGGAAAAGGCGGCCACGACGAACACGTATGGCTGACCGCCGAACAGATTCCCGTCAAAGGAACCTACACGGAGAAAGACCTCGAAGGGTTGGAACACCTCAATTACGCCGCCGGTATCGCCCCGTTCCTGCGCGGTCCGTACAGCACGATGTACGTGATGCGTCCCTGGACGATCCGCCAGTACGCCGGCTTCTCGACGGCCGAGGAGAGTAACGCCTTCTACCGCCGCAACCTGGCCTCCGGCCAGAAGGGCCTTTCGGTCGCCTTCGACCTGGCCACGCACCGCGGCTATGACGCCGACCACCCCCGCGTTGTGGGCGATGTCGGCAAGGCCGGTGTGTCGATCTGCTCGGTAGAGGACATGAAGGTGCTCTTCGACGGCATCCCGCTCAACCAGATGTCCGTGTCGATGACCATGAACGGCGCCGTACTGCCGATTCTCGCCTTCTACATCGTGTCGGGTCTGGAGCAGGGCGCACGCCTCGACCAGCTGGCCGGTACGATCCAGAACGATATCCTGAAGGAGTTCATGGTGCGCAACACCTATATATATCCGCCGGAGTTCTCGATGCGCATCATCGCCGACATCTTCGAGTACACGGCCAAGAACATGCCGAAGTTCAACTCGATCTCCATCTCGGGCTACCACATGCAGGAGGCAGGCGCCACGGCCGACATCGAGCTGGCCTACACGCTGGCCGACGGTCTGGAGTACATCCGCGCCGGCATCAACGCTGGCATGAACATCGACCAGTTCGCTCCGCGCCTCTCCTTCTTCTGGGGCGTCGGCATGAACCACTTCATGGAGATCGCCAAGATGCGTGCCGCCCGCATGCTGTGGGCCAAGATCGTCAAACAGTTCGATCCGAAGAACCCGAAATCCATGGCGCTGCGTACCCACTGCCAGACCTCGGGCTGGTCGCTCACCGAGCAGGATCCGTTCAACAACGTGGCCCGCACCGCCATCGAGGCCATGGGCGCCGCACTGGGCCACACCCAGTCGCTGCACACCAACGCCCTGGACGAGGCCATCGCCCTGCCGACCGACTTCTCGGCCCGTATCGCCCGCAACACGCAGATCTACATCCAGGAGGAGACCAGCATCTGCCGTGAGGTCGATCCGTGGGCAGGTTCCTACTACGTGGAGGCGCTGACGAACGAGATCGCCCACAAGGCCTGGGATCACATCCAGGAGATCGAAAGCCTCGGCGGCATGGCCAAGGCCATCGAGACGGGTATCCCGAAGATGCGTATCGAGGAGGCAGCCGCCCGCAAGCAGGCACACATCGACTCCGGCCGCGAGATCATCGTGGGCGTGAACAAATACCGCCTCGAGAAGGAGGACCCGATCGACATCCTGGCCGTGGACAACACCGCCGTGCGCGAGGCGCAGATCAAACGTCTGCACGAGCTGCGCGCCACCCGTGACAACGAGGCTGTCAAACGCGCCCTGGACGCCATCACCGAGTGCGTCAAGACCGGCAAGGGCAACCTGCTGGAACTGGCCGTGGAGGCAGCCAAGGTACGGGCCACGCTGGGCGAAATCTCCGACGCCTGCGAAGTGGTTGTCGGCCGCTACAAAGCCGTAATCCGTTCCATCTCCGGAGTATATTCAAGCGAAGTGAAAACAGACGAAAACTTTGCGAAAGCCAAGGCCATGGCCGAAGCCTTCGCCCGTAAGGAAGGTCGCCAGCCGCGTATCATGATCGCCAAGCTGGGACAGGACGGCCACGACCGTGGCGCCAAAGTCGTTGCCACGGGTTATGCCGACATCGGCTTCGACGTCGACATGGGTCCGCTCTTCCAGACCCCGGAAGAGGCAGCCAAACAGGCCGTCGAGAACGACGTACACGTTGTGGGTGTATCGTCGCTCGCCGCAGGTCACCTGACCCTCGTGCCGCAGATCATCGCCGAACTGAAAAAGCTCGGCCGCGAGGATATCGTGGTCATCGTCGGCGGCGTAATCCCCGCACAGGACTACCAGGAGCTCTACGACGACGGTGCCGCCGCCATCTTTGGCCCGGGTACCCCGATCGCTACGGCCGCCATCAAGATCCTCGAAATCCTGATGGACGAATAAGCCGCATGCCCGTTTCACGGCAAAGCCCCGCACCGATCGGTGCGGGGCTTTCCTTTTTCACCCGCCAGGCATCTGCATTTCGAATGGTCCGCTTTCCCGACAGCCCTAAAAACAGTGCAGGCGCACGAAAAATCGCACGCCTGCTGTTTCCGCCGAGCGGACCGGACTCAGAACTTGAAGCCGACGCCCAGCATAATCTGACCCCAGTTGGCCCCGGCATAGTAGATGGCGCGATCCATCGCAGCTCCACTCATGATGCCGACCGCCACATTGCCGAGCGAAGCCGACAGCATCCAGCGGTCGTTGATGAAATAGCGCAAGGCAAGGGTCACCGACAGCAGCGCTCCGTGCATGGGAGTCGTCGTGCAGTCCTTCCAGCCATCCACCTTGTAGGTCTCCCCGATGAAACCGCCCACATAGCCGACAAAACCGTCCAGCGAGAGATAGAAACGCTCCGCCAGACGCAGGTAGTAATCCGCCTCGAAACCGATGTGATAGAGCGAAACACTGTTGCGGACGACATTCTTGCCGAAATCACCGCTGGTCCGCGATCCCTGCCAGCCGATCGCATAGCCGGCCGACACGCCCAGCGCCCAGTGCTCATTGACGAAAACGCCGTACTGCGGCTGAATCGCAATCAGACTCCATGTCGACGTCCCCGACGGGTCCGGGAACTGCCCCAGCACGTTGAGTCCGACACTCCCCTGCAGCACGCGATCCCCCTGGGCCGGCTGCGCAAACGCTGCCCCGCACAGGCCGAGGGCAACGATCAGCATCCATACTTTTTTCATTTTGTTTTAGTGTTTTGAAGTTAGTTTCTGTTTCTCCGGCCCCGCCGGAATTATTCACAATAATAGTAAATATCATACGCGATACAAAACAGCAACAATCCCCCCGGAAATTCCCACCCAGACACCTTCGGAAGCACATTTCATCCGAATTCCGAAGATCCAGCGTGTTTTTTTCGACACAAAAACGGCACGACTATTTTTTATTCTCAAAAACTATCGTACATTTGCGGTCGAATTGCGGTTGCGCCGAGCGCACAACGCATTCTGGAACAGCTCCGTTCTTTGCATTTTGAGGAATCTGCGACATTTTTTTACCAAGCTTTTTGCTCAATAAAAAAATTATCGTTACCTTTGTAACCCCAAAAACACGCCGATGTAGCTCAGTTGGCCAGAGCAGCTGATTTGTAATCAGCTGGTCGGGGGTTCGAATCCCTCCATCGGCTCGAGCAGCCTGAGAGGGCAACGAAAACGATCGCCAGATCTACAACATATTGGGAGGATACCAGAGTGGCCAAATGGGGCAGACTGTAAATCTGCTGGTTATTACCTTCGGTGGTTCGAATCCATCTCCTCCCACGAAGTCAAAGTGACTTCTGCAAAGGCAGCGAATCCGATGAGGGTTCGCATTACCTTTACAAACAAGCGGAAGTAGCTCAGTTGATAGAGCATCAGCCTTCCAAGCTGAGGGTCGCGAGTTTGAGCCTCGTCTTCCGCTCCATGCAGGACGCCGCCTGGCCGCAGACGTTGTGAGAGACGTATGCGGCATTTGTGCAATCAAAACAACGGATGCACGAGCAGGCAGGGATTTCCGGTCGAACGGGTGGAATGTGCCCGATCGCCGGTTTATCGTCTGATGGGGCCTCCGGTTCCCGGCGAAATGCAACAGGTCCGCAGGACCGACACGATAGCAATAGTTTAATTATTCTAATAACTATCAAATTATGGCAAAAGAGAAATTTGACAGGTCCAAGCCGCATGTGAACATCGGTACCATCGGCCACGTTGACCACGGTAAAACTACCCTGACCGCCGCCATCACGACGGTTCTCGCCAAGAAGGGTCTTTCCGAGCTCCGTAGCTTCGACTCGATCGACAACGCTCCCGAGGAGAAAGAGCGTGGTATCACGATCAACACCGCTCACGTAGAGTACCAGACGGCTACCCGTCACTACGCTCACGTGGACTGCCCCGGACACGCCGACTATGTGAAGAACATGGTAACGGGTGCTGCCCAGATGGATGGTGCTATCCTCGTTGTAGCCGCAACCGATGGTCCTATGCCCCAGACCCGTGAGCACGTGCTGCTCGCCCGTCAGGTGAACGTTCCCCGTATCGTTGTCTTCTTGAACAAGGTGGATATGGTTGACGATCCCGAGATGCTCGACTTGATCGAAATGGAGCTGCGTGACCTGCTCAACTTCTACAACTACGACGGTGACAACACCCCGATCATCCGTGGTTCCGCACTGGGTGCACTGAACGGTGAGCCGAAGTGGGAGGAGAAGATCATGGAACTCATGGACGCTGTTGACTCGTACATCCCGATTCCTCCGCGTGACAATGAGAAACCCTTCCTGATGCCTGTCGAGGACGTATTCTCGATCACCGGTCGTGGTACCGTGCTGACGGGTCGTATCGAGTCGGGTGTGATCCACGTAGGAGACCCGGTTGAGATCGTTGGTATCAACGAGAAGGCCCTGACGTCGACCTGTACGGGTGTGGAGATGTTCCGCAAACTGCTCGACGAGGGTGAGGCCGGTGACAACGTAGGTCTGCTGATGCGTGGTATCGACAAGAAAGACGTTAAACGTGGTATGGTCGTTGCCAAACCCGGTTCGATCACTCCTCACACCAAATTCGAGGCTGAGGTTTATATCTTGAAGAAAGACGAGGGAGGTCGGCACACTCCGTTCCACAACAAATATCGTCCGCAGTTCTACCTCCGTACGCTTGACGTAACCGGTGAGGTTCACCTGCCGGAGGGTGTAGATATGGTAATGCCGGGTGATAACACCACGATCACCGTAGAGTTGATCTACCCGGTTGCCATCAACGTAGGTCTGCGTTTCGCTATCCGCGAGGGCGGTCGTACGGTAGGTGCAGGTCAGATCACGAAGATCATCGAGTAATACTCGCTTCGTCCTCTGGACACCCATCAACCAACATACGGGCGGTACTTCGGTCCGCCCGTATGACACAGGAATGTAGTTCAAGGGTAGAATAGCGGTCTCCAAAACCGTTGATGGGGGTTCGAATCCCTCCATTCCTGCTAAACAAAAAAATAAGTATGAAACTTATTCGTTACATCAAAGATTCCTACTCGGAACTGGTTCACAAAGTTTCATGGACGCCAGTCAAAGAACTGCAGAGTTTAGCAATTACCGTCATGGTAGCTTCCTTGATATTCGCTGTGGTCATCTTGGCTATGGACTTCTCGTTCGAGAACATCATGAAAGTAGTCTACAAGTATTTGGCAAGGTAAGTAATTCATTATCAGGTTACAGATCATGAGTGAACAGAACGCCAAACAGTGGTATGTGATACGTGCCGTAGGCGGAAAGGAAAAAAAGGTCAAGGAGTACATCGAATCAATGGTTCGCAACTCCCACCTTGAAGAGTACATTTCGCAGGTGCTGATTCCTACCGAAAAGGTCTATTCGATCCGCAACGGCAAGAAAATCAGCAAAGAAAAGGTATCGTATCCGGGCTACGTGCTTGTAGAGGCAGCGATGGTAGGAGAAATCCCGTACGTACTTCGTAACACACCCAATGTACTCGGCTTCCTCGGCGATTCCAAAGAGGAGAGCAAACGCATGATTGCGACGCCGTTGCGTCCGCAGGAAGTGTCGCGCATTCTCGGCAGGGTCGACGAATTGAGTCAGGGCGAGGAGGAAAACGAAACACCTTTCGTTGTGGGCGAAACGGTCAAAGTTACCGATGGACCTTTCTCGAGTTTCTCGGGAGTCATCGAAGCCGTTGACAACGACCGCAAGAAGTTGACGGTTTCCGTGAAGATCTTCGGGAGAAAGACTCCGATGGAATTAAGTTTCGTACAAGTTGAAAAAGAGTAATTAACCAAGGAAAACTATGGCAAAAGAGGTTGCTGCATTTATTAAATTGCAGATCAAAGGTGGTGCAGCAACTCCTTCACCCCCCGTGGCTACCGAGCTCGGTGCG
>CALUMM010000064.1 GCA_944321755.1 uncultured Alistipes sp. | reverse complement strand
GGGCTGATCCTTTTGTTCCTTCCGAGCAGCCTGTTTGCCTCGATCGCACAGATGACGATCGTGTTTCCGGAGGCACTGAACCTGCTGGCGAAGATCCTTGCTGCGGCCGGGGCGGCCGGGGTGTGATCTGGCGGGGGGTGCGTCCGGGGTTTGTTCTGACGGGCGGCCCGTCCGGGGTTTGTTCTGACGGACGGCCCGTCCGGGGTTTGTTCTGACGGGCGATCCGTCCGGGGCTTGTTCCGACGGGTCTCGATCCACGGAATACTTTTCACCCCTGCCGATTATCCGGCAGGGGCGTTTTTTTGCTGGGTCCCGGGAAGGATTGCCGAGAGGCTTCCGCTGAAGTTGTCACTTTTGTCCTTTCGTTCAACTCCGTTTCCGGAATCGAGCCCCTAAAACCAACTTTTCTCCGTTTCGCAGAATTGGGGGGCCCGTTCGTTATAGGGGTCGTAGTGCGGGATCCGGCAGCCGTACTCTTTCAGGGATGCTATCCGACCGTTTTGCCATTCGATGACCGAGATCCCGTCGAACCGCTCCGTCCGCCCGTCATCCATGCGGTCCTCGAAGAACCATTCGACATAGCTCCGTGCTCCGGAGTGCGTGCAACGCCGGATCTCCCAGGCAATGACCCGGCCTCGGGTATTCCACTCCCGAAACCAATGTTCGATGGCTTTGTTTCCCCGGTATTCGGGTCCCCAGCTCTCGGTATAGCGGCAATCCGGAGTGAAAAGATCCTCAATAGCAGGCTCTTCCTTGCGGAGCCACATGCCGAACCATCGTTCGATTTTTTGGTCGCGTTCCTTCGGGTCCATTGCCGTTACTCCTCTTTTCGGATCTTCAGCCGCTCCCACAGCCACTGCGGAATCATTTTCCAGAAGAAGACAAAGAGTGCATACCGACGGTCGATCACCACCCGCCGTCGGGGTTTTCGCAATACCTGCATGATTCTGCGGGCAACCTTTTCGGTGGGCATCAGCATCGGGTAGTGCCCGTCTTTGGCCAGCAGGGGCGTGGCGACGAATCCGGGCCGGATATCCGTGAAACGGATTCCGTAGCCCTCCATGCGGGCGAGTTGCGAAAGGGCGTCGATGTAGGTGTTCTGCATCCGTTTGGTGGCGGAGTAGGCGGGAGCCGAACCGAGCCCTTTGGTTCCGGCGATCGAGCTGATGACGGCGATGTGCCCGCCTCCGTGGTTGCGGACGTAGTTGAAAGCGGCGACGATCATCCTGACGAATCCTTCGCCGTTTGTCCGGAGTGTTGCCAGTTCGATATCGGGCCGGAGGTCGGTGTTGCGGCTGCCGATTCCCGACGAATGGAGGTAGATGTCCATGCCTCCGAGTCGTTCGATGAGTTTTTCGAGTCGCTCGGGGGCATCGTCGCGGGTGATGTCCAGGGGTTCGATTTCGATTTGTTCGGGGGCTTCGGCGCGCAACGCTTCGAGGGCTTCGAGCCGTCGGCCTGCAGCTCCGATTCTCCACCCTTCGCGGATGCAGAGCCGGGCGGTTTCGAGTCCGATTCCGGAGGTTGCTCCTACGATGACGATCCGTTTCATGACGAACAGGTTTTGGTTTGCAATGACAAGATAGCTGTTCTTTTCGGGATTTGCAACTCCATTCCCGTCGTCGTCGCGGCCTTTTCGTCATCGCGGCCTTTCTGTCGTCACGGCCTTTGCCCTTCCCTTGTTGCGGTCCGGGAGTGGGGTTTACTCCTTTTCGTCGAGGCGGTACTGCACGCATTCGATTCCTACGCGGCGCAGGAGGTCGAGTCCCTCTTCCGAGCGGTAGTCGTCCGCGTAGACCACGCGGCGGATTCCGGCCTGGATGATGAGTTTCGAGCATTCGATGCAGGGTGCCGCGGTGATGTAGAGGGTCGAGCCGTCGCAGTTGTTTGCGGATTTTGCGACTTTGGTGATGGCATTGGCCTCGGCATGGAGGACGTAGGATTTGGTTTTTCCGTTTTCGTCCTCGCAGATATTCTCGAAACCCGAAGGGGTACCGTTGTAGCCGTCGGAAATGATCATCTTGTTCTTGACGATCAGTGCTCCGACCTTGCGGCGGACGCAGTAGGAGTTTTCGGCCCAGATACGCGCCATGCGGAGATAGCGCAGGTCGAGTTGGTGTTGTTTTTCTTCCTGGTAACCCATGGTTTTCGGTTTTTGTTGGTTATGAACAGGCCCGGAAAGCGCTGTATCCAGCGACCTTCCGGACCGTTTTTATTCAGTCGTAGGGCAACGGACGGTCTAAGACCTGTTTTGCTTCCCCCCCCCACAAAAGGGTTTTCTTAAAACCCTAGAGCCCCTTGCCGTGGCAGTTCTTGTATTTCTTGCCGCTGCCGCAGGGACAGGGATCGTTTCGTCCGACCTTCTTCTCGACGTGCAGGGGCATGGGTTTCTGCCGTTCCTGCTGCCCGGCCTGCGCCGCGGCCTGCATTCTCGAAGCCTGGAGCTTGTTGACATCGACCTTGGCCCGGCGTTCCCGCTCCATCTGCTGACGCTTGGTCTCGTCGACGTTCTGGTCGCGGACGGGGATGTAGGCCTTGTTGAGGATCGAAAGCACCTCGCGGTTGACCTTGATGAGCATCTTGGAGAAGAGCCCGAAGGATTCGAACTTGTAGATCAGCAGGGGGTCCTTCTGCTCGTAGGTTGCGTTCTGAACGCTCTGGCGCAGGTCGTCCATTTCGCGCAGGTGCTCGCGCCAGGCATCGTCGATGGAGGTGAACATCACGACCTTGGAGAAGACCTTGTAGATTTCGGCACCGTCGGTTTCCTGGCATTTGCGGAGGTTGACCGGGATGTTGTATCCGAGGTGACCGTCGGTGATCGGGAAGTAGATGTTCGAATCGAGCTGGTCCTTGCGATCCTCGTAGATGCGCTGCATGACGGGGCGCACGGTGTCGGCCACGGCCTTGGCACGGCGTGCATAGGTCTCCTTGAGCGCCTTGACGATGGCTTCGACCAGTTCGTCGGGTTTGGCATCCTCGTAGGCGGCCTGATCGATGGCGGGCTCCACGGCGACCTGACGGATCAACTCCATGCGGAATTCGTCGTATTCGATGCCGCGGCACTCCTCGACGAAGTTGTCGGCGAAATCGTACATGATGTTGTTCAGGTCGATTTCGATGCGTTCGCCGTAGAGGGCGTGGCGGCGACGGGTGTAGATGACCTCACGCTGGGAGTTCATCACGTCGTCGTATTCGAGCAGTCGCTTGCGGATTCCGAAGTTGTTCTCCTCGACCTTCTTCTGGGCGCGTTCGATGGCCTTGGTCATCATGCCGGCCTGGATCACCTCGCCCTCCTTGAGTCCCATGCGGTCCATCATGGTGGCGATGCGTCCCGATCCGAACAGACGCATCAGGTCGTCTTCGAGCGATACGAAGAACTGCGACGATCCGGGGTCTCCCTGACGTCCGGCACGCCCGCGCAGCTGGCGGTCGACGCGGCGGCTTTCGTGGCGTTCGGTACCGATGATGGCGAGACCTCCGGCCTCCTTGACCTCGGGGGTGAGCTTGATGTCGGTACCGCGGCCGGCCATGTTGGTGGCGATGGTGACCTGTCCCGAGCGTCCGGCTTCGGCGACGACCTGTGCTTCGAGGGCGTGCTGCTTGGCGTTGAGGACGTTGTGCTTGATGCCGCGCAGCTTGAGCATTCGGCTCAGCAGCTCGGAGATCTCCACCGAGGTGGTACCCACGAGGACCGGACGGCCCTCGCCGACCAGTCGGACGATCTCCTCGATGACGGCGTTGTACTTTTCGCGCTTGGTCTTGTAGATGAGGTCCTGGCGGTCGTCACGGATGACGGGACGGTTCGTAGGGATGACCACGACGTCGAGTTTGTAGATGCTCCAGAACTCCGAGGCTTCGGTTTCGGCCGTACCGGTCATACCGGCCAGCTTGTGGTACATGCGGAAGTAGTTCTGGAGGGTGATCGTGGCGAAGGTCTGCGTGGCGGCTTCGACCTTGACGTGCTCCTTGGCCTCGATGGCCTGGTGCAGGCCGTCGGAGTAGCGGCGTCCTTCGAGGATACGTCCGGTCTGCTCGTCGACGATCTTGACCTTGTTGTCCATGACGACGTACTCGATGTCCTTCTCGAACATCGCGTAGGCTTTGAGCAGCTGGATGACGGTGTGCACGCGCTCCGACTTGACGGCGTAGTCGTTGATCACCGCGTCGCGCTTGGCGGCCTTCTCCTCTGCGGAGAGGGCGCTTTTCTCCAGTTCGGCGACCTCGGCGCCGATGTCCGGGAGGACGAAGAAGCCGTCCTCATTGAAGTATTTCGACAACACCTCGTGACCCTTGTCGGTCAGCTCGACGGAGTTGAGCTTCTCGTCGATGACGAAGAAGAGGTCGTCGGTGATCTCGGGCATCCGGCGGTTGTTGTCCTGCATGTAGATGTTTTCGGTCTTCTGCATGAGGGCCTTGACACCCTGCTCCGAGAGGTACTTGATCAGGGGTTTGTACTTCGGGAGCCCCTTGTGTGCGCGGTAGAGCTTGATGCCTCCCTCCTCGGTTTTTCCGGCGGAGATCAGCTGCCGGGCCTCGGCCAGCAGCTGCGTGACGAGGTTTTTCTGCAGGTTGTAGAGGTGGTCGATCGAGGGACAGTACTGTTCGAACAGCTGGTCGTCGCCCTTGGGCACGGGACCGGAGATGATCAGCGGCGTGCGGGCGTCGTCGATCAGCACGGAGTCGACCTCGTCGACGATGGCGAAGTGGTGCTTGCGCTGCACGAGGTCCTTGGGCGAGGATGCCATGTTGTCGCGCAGGTAGTCGAAACCGTACTCGTTGTTCGTACCGAACGTAATGTCGGCCATGTAGGCTTTGCGGCGGGCGTCGGAGTTGGGCTGGGTGTCGTCGATGCAGGCGACCGAGAGTCCGTGGAACTCGTACATGGGGCCCATCCACTCGGAGTCACGCTTGGCCAGGTAGTTGTTCACGGTGACCATGTGCACGCCCTTTCGTGCCAGGGCGTTGAGGAATACGGGCAACGTGGCCACGAGGGTCTTTCCTTCACCCGTCGCCATTTCGGCGATCTTGCCCTGGTGGAGCACCACGCCGCCGAAGAGCTGGACGTCGTAGTGGATCATGTCCCACTTGACGTCGTTTCCGCCGGCCATCCAGTGCGTGGCGTAGACGGCCTTGTCGCCCTCGATGGTGACGAAATCCTTCGTGGCGGCGAGTTCGCGGTCGAAGTCGTTTGCCGTGACGACGACGGTTTCGTTCTGCGCGAAACGGCGGGCCGTATCCTTCATGATGGCGAATGCCTCGGGGAGGATGCGGTCGAGGATCTCCTCGATCTTCTCGTCGATGCGTTTGGTGGTGTCGTCGATCTCCTTGGAGATCTTCTCCTTCTCTTCGAGCGAGGTTTCGGGCTTTTCGAGCACGACCTTCAGTTCGACGATGCGGGCCTCGTCGGCTGCGATGAAGTCGGCGATCTGTTTCTTGAGGTCTTCGCTGCGGGCGCGGAGCTCGTCGTTGGAGAGGGCTTCGATCGTCGGGTAGACGGCCTTGATTTTCTGCAGATAGGGTTCGATCAGTTTGCGGTCCTTGTCGGCTTTCGAACCGAAGAGGGCTTTGATGATACTGGCAACTATATCCATACGTTTTGTGTTGTTTTCGTGTTTTCGGTTGTAAATCTTACAAAGATACTCATTTTTCGGGAAATGCGAAAAAATAGAGGCTTTTTCCCGGATTTCTGCAGGGAGCATCCGGAAACCCGGAATTCCGGATGCGGAGAATGGGGCCGCGGGTTTCCGAAGAGCGGCCCGGCAGACCGGTCTGCGGCAGTCGCAGCCAGCCTTTTGTTGTCGGTTTGTTATCGTTCGGGGCGTATCCGTGCGATCCGGCGCCCGACGGGGCATTCGGCACAGCGTCCTGCGGCACAGTATTCCGTGGCGAGCTGCAGCAGGGCCTGGCTTTCGAAGGCGTTGCCGGGGCGGACTCCGGCATTGATCCATTCGCGCATGTAGCGGTTGTCCTCGGCGGGGAGGCGTTCGAGGAGCGTGAGGGCGCTGTCGCGCAGCCGTTCGCTGGAGGTGTAGCTTCCGTAGGCGAACTGGAGGACGGCCACGAGGTTGATTCCGATGATGTTGGCCTTGAACGCTCCGATCCGTTTGGGCCGGGAGTCGCTTTCGGCCCCCGGGATGAAGTGCGTCCGCCAATATTCCGAAGCTTCGATGCCGAAGAGTCTGCGGACCTCCTCCTCGGACCGGCAGGCCATGGCGCGGTCCATGATGAATTCGTCCTGGGCGAAGAACTCCGCAGCCTGCGCCAACCGCAGCACGGGGTGGTTCGCGGGCCTGATCTCGGACAATTCCCACGCGGAGACATCCAGCGGCCGGAGCTCGTATTTGGCGGCGAGATGTTCGAAGTGGCGGCGGAGATTGAGCGTGTATTCGTCGTGGCGGTAGAGCTCCAGCAGCCCCGAGACCCCGAACAGCATCGCCTCGACGGCATGGGGAACCTTGCGTTCGCGCAGGACGATCTTGTAGGGGACCCTGCGGGCCAGTTCGAGATAGGCCTCCTGATTGCGGCGGTCGCCCAATGTGCGGAAATAGAGCAGGTAGAAGGTCTGGTTCCAGTTCTGGGCGGATTCCGCGTGGAGTGCCTCGACGGTGCGGATCTTGCGTTGCAGACGGTCGAAGATCAGCGCGGTGAAGAGCTCCGTGCGCTGGAGCGGGTCTGTTGCCGCGAGGAATCCGCCGCAGGCGTGCTCTCCGGCCCGGGCTTCGAGCCGCCGGATCGTCTGCTCGACGGCATTGCCCGTTCCGTGTCCGCTCTTTTTGTCCGCAGGCCGGTCCATGGTCAGAGCATGTTGAGTTCGAGCAGCGCCTCTTCGGACATCATGCTCTTGTCCCAGACGGGATCGAACGTGAGGATGACGTTCACCGACTTCACGCCCTTGACCTTGGCGACCTGCAGGTTGACATCCTCGACGAGCATGTCGGCCATCGGGCAGTTGGGGGCCGTGAGGGTCATGCGGATGGTGGCCACGCCGTCGGGGGTGTAGTCGATTTCGTAGACCAGACCGAGATCGTAGATGTTGACCGGAATCTCCGGGTCGTATATGTTCTTGAGCGTCGCAACGATCTCCTTCTCGACCTCAAGAATCTCTTCGGGTGTCATTCTTTCCTGGTTTTCATGCATTGCCGCTCGTCCGTTCCGGTTGCGGGGCCGGGCGTTCGGTGACTTGTCGGAGGGTTATTCCGCCTTTTTCGGGGCTTGCACCCCAGCTTCGGCCTTGGCCTCGAAAGCCAGGGCGTAGAGCCGCATCTGCTTGACCATGGCCAGCAGTCCGTTGGCGCGTGTCGGGGAGAGGTTGGCACTCAGCCCGATGGCGTCGATGAAGTAGAGTTCGGTGTCGAGAATCTCCTTTGGGGTGCGTCCGTTCAGCACGCGGATCAGCAGGGCGATGATCCCCTTGGTGATGATGGCGTCGCTGTCGGCGGCGTAGTAGACGCGGCCCTCGTCGAGGCGAGCGTCGACCCACACGCGGGACTGGCACCCCTGGATGAGGTACTGTTCGGTGCGGTGCTCGGGTGCGATTGCCGGGAGGGTTTCGCTCAGTCCGATCAGGTAGTCGTATTTGTCGAGCCAGTCGTCGAATACCGAGAACTCCTCGATGATTTCATCCTGAATCCTGTCCATATTTTTTCTGTTTCAACTTCCTTTTCCAATATCCGGGCCATCCGTCTCCGGCCCGTCCGTTCCCGTCTCCGGGCCATCCATCTCCGGGCCATCCATCTCCGAACCATCCGTCTCCGGCCCGGCCGTTTCCGCCGCCCGGACCGATTATCTCCCGCGGCCCCGGCCTTCCGTTTCCTGCCTCCGGTCTTCCGTTTCCTGCCTCCGGTCTTCCGTTTCCTGCCTCCGCCCTTCCGTTTCCCAACTTCGCCCTCCCCCGGCTCCGCTACATCTCCACGATCTCCTCCAGGGCGTCACCTTCGGCGGCGGCGGGTTCACGCACCCCCGCCAGCCGGGCCAGCGTCGGAGCTACGGAGGTCATCTCCACGCGGCGGTTGACCCGCAGCGGCCCGGCCCCTTCGCCGTAGAAGAGGAGCGGCACCTCGGTGTCGTAGCCGTACATCGATCCGGACATCGACCAGCAGCGCTCCTGCTCCTCGATCCAGCCGGGCATCAGGTTGAGGATCACGTCGCCCGAACGCCGGGGATAGAAACTGTTCTGCATCTTGCGGGCATAGCCGCTGCCGAAGTAACTCGTGCGCATGGCCGAGGCGGCCAGGGCGTGCGACACGCCGCTGAACTGCATGGCGAAGATCGCCACTTCGTTCTGGACTTCGGCGAGGTTCAGCCCCCGTTCGTAGATGAGGTTGTGGTTCAGCCACAGCGACTTGTCTCCGTAAGCCACGACCCACGTTCCGGTACCGTAGCGGACGTTGAGGAATCCGTTGACGATCACCTCGAACTGTCGGCTGTTGAAGCGTTCGGCGGGCTCTTCGCCCGTATCGTAGGAGGGGCTGGTTCCGTGGTCGGAGGTCACGACGACCAGCATGTTGCGGTCCTTGACCTGTGCGAAGGCGAAGGTCAGGAAGTCGGCCAGGTCGCGGTCCAGCCGGTAGTACATGTCCTCGATCTCGACCGATTCGGGCCCGTAGGCCTCGGCGATGCGGTGCGGCGAGTCGAGGCAGATGTTCAGCAGGTCGGGTGTCGTATCGGCTCCGAGGCGGTACTGGGCGATGGCCTGCTTGGCCAGCCCCAGCACGGCGGTATTCCCCGCCGGGGTGTAGAGCAGGCGTTCGTAGTCGCTCGTGAGTTTCAGCCGCTGGCTGCCGTCGCGGTCCTCCTCCTTTTTGCTGCGTCCCGAGAGCACGATGTCGTGTTGCCGCGTGTTGAGGTAGCGGCTCTTTTCGAGCAGCGACCGCCATTCGAGCCCGATGTAGGAGAGGTTGTAGCGTTCGCGGTTGCTGCGGGCCATCCACTCCGGGACTTCGGGGGCGTAGTAGGGCGATGTAACCCAGTCGCAGCGCAGGGAGTCGAGCCAGAAGACCTCCCCGCCGCGTCCGGCCAGCATGACGGCCGACATGGCTTCGGCGGCGATCGTCACGGCCTGACTTCCGGAAGCGCTTTGCACGAGGGTTTCGGCCAGCGTCGGGGCGATCCGGTGGTAGGCGCCGGGGCCCTGGCGCCCGTCGATGAGCTCCACGGTGCGGTTGGTGGTGTAGTCGACCCAGCGGGGTCCGATCACGCCGTGGGTCGAGGGCATGGCCCCCGTTGCGAGGGTGGCCAGCGACACGGGGGTCGTGGTCTGGAGGCAGTCGTAGCGGGCATCGGTATAGACCGTGCCGCGTTCGGTCAGGAGCCGGAATCCGCCTTCGCCGAAGTTGGCGGCGTAACGGTCGAGGTCTCCGGCGCGCATCGAGCCGATGACGATCTGCACGATCAGGCGGGGCTGCGCCGTCGTGGTCCGGAAGGCCGCCAGCGCGGCTATGAGGAGCAGAATGAGACGTTTGTTCATCGTTGCGGATTGAATGGTCGGCAAATTTACGAATTTATTTCGATAGATTGCCGGAAAAGCGCGCTTTCGCGCTGAAAATCGATCTCCGGGAGCGCGGCGATGCGCTCCAGCTGTCGGCGGCAGAAGGCGCGGTGGGCTTCGCTGCGGGGATTGCGGGGCCGGTGGGCGGCCGCGGCAACAATCGACTCGACTTCGGGGAGCAGCTGCCGGGCGCGATCGTCGAGCACCGCCGGGACGAACTTCTCCCAGACATAGGCGATGGCCTGCGGGGCGGGGTGGACGAGGTCGTCGGCGTAGAACCGGTAGTCGCGCAGGTCGTCCGTCAGGATCTCGAAGGCCGGGAAGTAGTCGACCTCCCGGAAGTTCTGCTTCAGCTCTTCGGCGGCCAGGCGCAGCGTGGCCTTGCTGACGGAATTTCCTTCGAGACCGTCGCCGAGGTGCCGCACGGGACTGACGGTCAGCAGAATCTGTTTCCCGGCGAGCGGACCTTCGAAGAGACTGCCGAGGCTCTCCACGATCTCCGCAACGCTCATTCGTCTTCTCGAAAACTCCGAGGCGGGGCGCCGGTGGCAGTTGGCGACGACCTCGCCGTTGTGCTCGTAGATCCAGGCCGTGCCGAGGGTGAGGATCACGCGGTCGGCCGTGCGGAGCGCCGTGGCGCCGACCTGCCGGGCGGCGTTCATGCGACGCAGGGCTTCGTCGGCCGTCGGGGCCGAGAAGTCGCCGTGGAAGCCGAAGTGATACCACACTTCGCCGTCGAATCCCAACTCCTCGCGGGTGACGGGCTCGGGAGCGGCGTAGCTGCGGACCGCCGCAGCGATCGACAACGGGTTGAAGAGGATTCCCGAGGGGTTTTCGACGACGCGGAACTTCGCCGTGGCGAGCCGTTCGGCGATGTGTGCGGCGAAGCACGACCCGAGGGTCAGAATGCGGTTGGCATAACCGATGCGCACGGAGAGCGGTGCCGGTTCGATTTCGGTGCGGAATTTCATACGGCAAAAATAGAAAAATTCCTATCTTTGTGTCATGATTCTACGGGCAAACTGCAAAATAAATCTGGGCCTGGATATCCTGCGCCGCCGGGCCGACGGTTACCACGATCTGGAGACCGTGATGTTTCCCGTGCGGGGGCTTTTCGATGAGGTGGAGGTTGTGCGCACCGACGCGCCGGGCGTCGAGTTCCGTGCCGAAGGGCTTGTCGTGGATTGCCCGGCCGACGACAATATCTGTCTGAAGGCCTTCCGGCTGATGCACGGCCGCTATGGCGTGGACGGGGTGCGGATCCGCCTGGTGAAGCGCGTGCCGTTCGGCGCCGGGCTGGGCGGCGGCTCGGCCGATGCCACGGCCGTGGTGATGGCGTTGAACGAACTCTTCGCCCTGGGGCTCTCCGAGACGGAACTGATCGCCCGCGCCGCCGAACTGGGCAGCGATACGGCCTTCTTCGTGAGGAACTCCCCGCAGTTATGTACCGGGCGGGGTGAGGTGATGACGCCTTTCCCGCTGGATCTGAGCGGTATGACGCTCGTTATCGTGAAACCCGACGAAGGGGTTTCGACCCGCGAAGCCTATGCCGGGGTGCGGCCGCGGATTCCTGCCGTGCCGTTGGCCGAGCGGCTGCGGCGTCCCGTCGGGGAGTGGCAGGGGGTGGTGACCAACGATTTCGAGGAGTCGGTCTTCGCCGCACACCCCGCGATCCGGGACTGCAAGGAGCGGCTGCTTGCCGCCGGGGCGGTTTATGCCTCGATGTCCGGAAGCGGCTCGGCACTCTTCGGACTCTTCGCCGGACACGGAAAAGGCGAGGAGCTGCGTGCCCTCTCGCCCTTCGTCTTCGAAATCTGATCCGCACCTTTTGCCACCGGTCCGGTCCGTTTACCGCCGGTCCGTCCTGTTTGCCGCCGGTCCGGTCCGTTTACCGCCGGTCCGTCCTGTTTGCCGCGGGTCCGGTCTGTTTGCTGCCGGGAATCGGACGTGCGGACTGCAGTCCCGCGGGACCTATTTCTCGCCCGGAACCGGAATCTTGGCAATCCGGTTGGCGTGGCGGCCCCCCTCGAACTGCGCTCCGAAGTAGGCGTCGAGCATCCGCACCGCTTCGTCGTTGGTGATGAACCGCGCCGGGAAGACGATCACGTTCGCATCGTTGTGGCGCCGGATCAGCGTCGCGATCTCCGGATCCCAGCAGAGCCCCGCCCGGATTCCCTGGTGCTTGTTCAGCGTGATGGCCATCCCTTCTCCCGAACCGCACAGCGCGATCCCGCGCTCCACTTCACCCTTCTCGACAGCCTCGGCCAGCGGGTGCGCATAGTCGGGGTAGTCGACGCTCTCGGGCGAGTGCGTTCCGAAATCCAGCACCTCGTGACCCATGGCATCGAGGTAGCCTACCAGGAATTCCTTCATTTCATAGCCGGCGTGGTCGCTGGCAATACCGATCTTGCTCATCGTATCTCGTGTTTTTGGTTTCTATCCGACAAAGTTAACGAAAATATCGCTCCGGGGATGTTCCGAAATGGTGAAATTCACTTTTTCGGCTGAATTTAGAGGGCATTCGGGACGGACCGGCCCCGAAAACGACCTTCTCGTTTGTCCCGACGCCCGTCTTTGCGTATTTTTGCGGCGTGAAAACGCTGCTCGTCATTCTCGGAGCGCTGTCGCTCCTGCTGGGGGTGGTCGGCATCTTCCTGCCGCTGCTCCCCACGACGCCCTTTCTGCTGCTGGCCGCAGCACTCTGGGTGCGCTCCTCCCCGCGGCTCTACGACTGGCTGCTCGCCCATCGGCGCCTCGGACCCTACATCCGCCAGTTCCGCGAAAACCGCGCCATTCCGCTCCGGGCCAAGATCTTTTCCGTGACACTGCTCTGGGCCACGCTCCTCTATTGTATTTTTGCGGTGGTCGATGCCTGGTGGTGGGCGCAGGTGGCGCTGCTGGCCGTGGCCGTCGGCGTCACGTGGCACATCCTTTCGTTCGCTACCCTGCGCAAGTAGGGGGCAGGGGAGGGGATTCTGGCCCTCTGGAGGCGTCTGGAGGCGTCTGGGGCTGACGGGGCTGACGGGGGTTGACGGGGCTGACGGGGCTGACGGGGTTGACGGGGGTTGACGGGGGTTGACGGAGTCTGGTCTTGTCGATCCGGCTTCGCTCTGTTCTCGCTCAGCCACGCCCCTCTCGGAAAATCTACTCCGGAAGTCCCTCGGAAGCCTTCTCCTCGTCCGAAAGCGTCTCCTTCAACCGGTATTTGACCTGCCAGGCATCCTCGTCGTCGGCCGAGGCGCTTTCGTCGAAGACGGCGGCGGGCTGGATTCGCAGCCGGTATTCATACCCGGGCGTGAAGCCGAACCCTTCGATCTCCCACGGGAAGGCCTGCCACGGCGCATCCTCTCCGTAGCGCAAGTCCCGGATCCAGTAGGCGGCGATTTGCGCATCGGCCCGTTCGGAGGCGACGAGCACCTCGCATTCGGGGCTGAGCGTCAGCGGGTCGACCGGCATTTCAGCCGCCGTGCGCGAAAGTTGCTCCTCCATCGTATAGCGTTTGTCCGGCGCATCGGCGGGCGGGTTGGCGATCGGCTCGATCCTTACGCGCAGGGTCGTCTGGATGCCCCGCTCGAAGGCAAAGCCCTCGATCCGGGCCGCCGTGGTCTCCCAGGCGGTATTCCCATCCTTGCGGACGATGTAGGCCGGGACGTGCCCGAAACCCTGGGCGATGCCCGCCACGCCCTTCTCGGGGGCAATGGTCCAGATCTCGGTACGGGATTCGTCGCCGTTGTCGCAGGCTCCCAGTGCGAAGGGCAGCAGCAGGAAAAGAAAAAGTCTCTTCATGGTTCTTGGTTTTTGTGTGAGGTTTTCCTGTAAACGGGCGATTCGCTCCGATACTGCATTCGCATCGCCGAAAAAATGCCCTCCCGTGGTGGGGAGGGCATTTCGCGGCGGACTTCCGTGGCGGGAAGTCCGGCTATTTCGCCGCGCGTTTGCGGTCGTTCTCGTTGAGCAGGATCTTCCTCAGGCGCATGGCGTGCGGCGTAACCTCCACGTACTCGTCGTCCTGGATATACTCCAGCGCCTCTTCCAGCGTGAAGATCTTCGGCGGTACGATCACCGCCTTGTCGTCCGA
>CALUMM010000063.1 GCA_944321755.1 uncultured Alistipes sp. | reverse complement strand
AGATTCGGATTGATCGTAAGATGGGTCGGAGCGACCAGATCGAGTTGCCGGCCGTCGCGCAGACGCGCGTAGATGGTCGCCTGGGACTCCGTGTCGTAACGGGCGACGCTCTTTTTGAGAATGAGGGTTACTTTCATGGTTCAGCAAGATCTAGGGGCTTGTGACAAAGATAGGAATCTTTCCCCACATTTTCCCCACACATGCTGAAAATTCTTCAATGCCCTTTTAGTGATTAAAACAAACGAGTGAATATATAATACTGAAAATAAGTGAAATATGATAAAATTTGCACATATATCCAATTATTCCGATTTAATGGAATTTACTATATTCAAATGAGGTTCCGGGTACAATGTAAAATAGCAATTATTTGTAAATCAAATAATTACCGTTTTCTTATATCGGATTTGTTCCCGAATTGTTCCCAATGGCACATGCAGAATTTACACTTTATAAGTTGGAAACCATACATACAAATGTCGTCTATGCGCGTCAGCAGCGTGCCCACGGCCTCAGAACAGGCCGTCTTGTCAATGACTGCATGATCCTTTCAGCCGATATGCTGTCGGCGAAAGTCCCTTTTGCCGTTTGAAGAATTTGGACATCGTCGCCTGATCCGCGAAACAGAGCCGGTCGGCGATCTCCTGGATCGACAAATCCTTGTTCTCCAACAATTTTACGATCTCCCTTGTCAGCATCCGATTGATCGTATCCGAAACCGAATGGCCGGAAACCCGGCGAACAACCCGGTTCAGGTATTGGGGCGTGATACACAATTGTGAAGCATAGAAACCTACCGAATGGTTCTCACAGACATGTCTCGGAAGCATGTGCATGAAGCGCAGGAACAGGGATCGCATACGGTCCGGCCCCCCTTCGTCGGAGCAGGTTTCCGCCCGTTGCAGATAAGTATTGGCCACATCAAGCAGGAACATCCAGAAGGCGCTGCGCAACATCTCCGGTTGAAAACGGTGTGTCGTGTCGTGCAACACCGAACCGATCGTCGCCAGCCGGTCGAGATAATCGCCCCGATCCGATTCGGGAATCACCCACACGGGGCTTTCGTTCATCTTCTGCATGTAGGAATGCGGGAACGGCGGCTGGTTCTTGATCAGGTCTTCTAAAAAATTCTCGGTGAAAAGCAGGTGAAAGGCGCGCAGGTCGTCCGACATCTCCGTAATCTCCAGCGCTACAAGGTCGATGACGTCGGAGAAACCGTTGCGGGGCATCACATACGGCCGTCCGTCGAGCCGGATGTTCAACGATCCTTCGCACACGAACAAGATGGAATGGAGGCGAGCAAACGATTCCGGGACTCCCGACCATGTGGATGGGGAGAGTTTGCGGAACGCAAATCCCTCTTTCAGATAATGGCTCTGAACGCCATAGCGAAGAATGAAATCCGGGAAATTCAGAACAGCCGTTTGCTCGTCCATGGTTGTGTCGATTTTGAAACGGAGGTTCCATCCGGGATTTTCGGATGAACCGTTCCGCCGTTTTACCATCTGTCAAACGGTTTCAATCTGACATCTATTGTTTTCATAACGGCCTGCGCCGTTGTTTTTTTTCTTGGAAGGTTTCATTTCGACAAAGACGATACCGTACAAAACAAACGGGTTTCCGATCCCGACCCCGATCTTTGCGATAAAATCGACCGAAAAAACATCCGCGTGGATAATAACACGAAAAAGCAGATCATCGACAGAGCATCCGATGCCTTTGCCCGATACGGAGTCAAGGGTACGACCATGCAGTTCCTGGCCGAGTCGCTTCACATTTCGAAGCGGACCCTTTACGCATATTTCCCGGACAAATATCTCTTGCTGACCGAGTGCGTCCGCCGCGCCTGCATGGCCAATCTGCGTGCCATACGGGCCCGGACCGCCTCGGTTGACGGACTTGAAGCCCTGTGGCGCACGGCCGACAGTGTCTACAAGCTGCTGACCGAGCCTTCTCCGTTCTTCCGCGCCGAATTCGCCCGCGTTCGCAGTGTCCGCACGCTGTTCAACGAATGCTACCGGACTCCGCTGCTGCATCTTGTCAAGGAGCTGGTTCTCCGAGCTCAGACCCAGGGGCTGATCTCCCCGAAGATCGACCCGTCGCAACTCTTCACGCTGTTCGAGGAGTTGCTGGTTGCTGCGGCACGGGAGGTTTCTCCGGCGTGGAGTCGCCGCGAGTTTTTCGACAGGGTATTTGAACTCTGTCTGTTGGGAATCTGCACCGGGCAGGGACGCGAACGATTGAATGAGAGAATATCAAACAACAGATAAATAATGAATAAGAAACAGGTAAAACGATGGGCCGCCGCATGGCCCCTTGGAGCGGTCATGCTTTTGGCTGCGTGTAGTGAATCGGCCGGTTCCGCACCGGAAACCGATTACCCGACACTGATAGTCACGACCGACGACGTAACCTTGCAGAGTTCCTCGTCGGCCACGATCCGCGGTCGGCAGGATATTGAAATCTACCCTCAGGTCTCGGGCAAGATCACCCGGGTGCGTGTCTCCGAAGGGGAGGCTGTTCGCAAGGGACAGGTGCTTTTCAATATCGACCCGGTGCCCTATGAAGCGGCACTGCGTGTGGCCGAGGCCAACCTTGCGGCCGCCGAGGTCGGGGTTGAGTCTGCCCAATTGGACTATGAAAGCACGAAGAAGCTCTATGAAAGCCAGGTGGTTTCGGCCTACGAGATGCAAACGGCTACGAACGCCCTCCACTCGGCCGAAGCCACCCGTGCCCAGATGGAAGCCGAACGGATCAATGCCGCCAACAGCCTCTCCTACACGGAGGTCACCAGCCCGGCCGACGGTGTGGTCGGAACACTCCCCTACCGCGAGGGGACGCTTGTCAGTGCGTCGATGACCTCGTCGCTCACGACCGTCTCGGACAACTCGCAGATGTACGTCTATTTCTCGATGAACGAGAACCGTTTGCTCGATCTGGCCGAGGAGTACGGTACGTTGGAACAGGCGCTGAAAGAGATGCCCGACGTACAGCTTCGTTTGAGCAACGGCCGCATCTACGGCCATCCGGGACGCATCGCGAGCATCAGCGGCGTTATCAGCGAAACGACCGGCACGGTTTCGCTGCGGGCCGTGTTCCCGAATCCCGACCGGTTGTTGCACAGCGGGGCGAATGGCAGCGTGCTGGTCCCGGAGCATTACACCGGTGTGATAACCATCCCGCAGGAGGCCACTTTCGAGTTGCAGGACAAGGTGCTTGTCTATAAGGTCGTCGACGGGGTCACCCAATCGACCCAGATCACCGTTTCACCGATCAGCGATGGCAAGCGTTACATCGTTACCGATGGATTGCAGCCCGGAGATGAGATCATTGCTTCGGGTGCCGGACTGCTTCGCAACGGGATGCGTGTCCGTGCGGCTGCGGAAACGGACATCGAGTCCGAGGGCTCCAATCAGAAATAGTATGTGCTGTCATGAAAGAGAATCGGTTCATCGAAAGGCCCGTGCTGGCCATCTGCATCTCCATTGCCATTGTCTTTCTGGGGCTGCTGGCTCTGTTTTCGCTCTCGATCGAAAAGTTTCCCGACATTGCACCGCCCACGGTGCACGTTTCGGCAACCTACATGGGAGCCAGCGCCGAAACGGTCCAGAAGGCCGTGATCGTTCCGCTGGAGGAGGCGATCAACGGCGTGGAGCACATGACCTACATGGAGTCGAGCGCTTCGTCGGGTTCGGCCAGCATCAACATCTATTTCAAGCAGGGGACAGATCCCGACCAGGCGGCCGTTAACGTGCAGAACAAGGTTTCCGAGGCCCAGGGGCAGCTCCCGAGCGAGGTGACCAAAATCGGCGTCACGGTTGAGAAGCGGCAGATCAGCACCCTGGCGATGGTCGGCCTGTACAGTCCCGACGACTCGTTCGACGAGACCTTCATCACCAACTATATCGACATCAACATCGCACCGCAGATCCAGCGGATCGAGGGTGTCGGCGAGGTGCGCTGCATGGGAGCCACCTACAGCATGCGCATCTGGCTCAATCCCGAGGTAATGGCCCACTACGGGTTGGTACCGTTCGACATCACGGCGGTGTTGGACGAACAGAACATCGAGACCTCGACCGGATCGTTCGGCGAGAACTCCGACAATGTCTTCACCTACACGATGAAATACCGCGGCCGCTACCAGACGCCGGAGGAGTTCGGTGAACTGGTCGTGCGGTCGACGGCCGACGGTGAGGTGCTGCGGCTCAAGGATATTGCCCGCATCGAACTCGGCAACGAGGATTACAGTTATATCGGGGGACTGAATGGCCACCCGGGCGTAACGATGATGATCAACCAGACGGCCGGATCGAACGCCACGGAGATCAACCTCAAAATCGAGGCGCTGCTCGAAGAGCTTTCGGAATCGTTTCCCTCGGGGCTGGAATACCTCTATCTCCAGAACACGAACGACTTCCTCTTCGCCTCGATCTCTGAGGTGGTCAAGACGCTCGTCGAAGCCATCCTGCTCGTCGTGCTCGTGGTTTTCTTCTTCCTGCACGACTACAAGCTGACGCTGATCCCCACGCTTTCGCTCATCGTGTCGCTTGTCGGATCGTTCGCCGTGATCTACCTGCTGGGGTTCAGTCTCAATCTGCTGACGCTTTTTGCGCTGATCCTGGTCATCGGGACCGTGGTCGACGACGCTATTGTCGTGGTCGAGGCCGTGCAGACCAAGATGGACGAAGGTGAAGAGAATGCCGCCGAAGCCACGGTTTCGGCCATGCACGACATTACGGCGGCGGTCATAACCTCGACCGTGGTCTTTATGGCGGTCTTCATCCCCATCTCGTTCATGAGCGGCACGAGCGGTATCTTCTACCGACAGTTCGGGCTGACGATGGCCGTGGCCGTAGCCATTTCGATGGTCAACGCCCTGACGCTGAGCCCGGCGCTGAGCGCCCTGCTGCTCCAGCACAAGACTCCCGACCGCAAGTTCAAAACCTGGGTCAAACAGGTTTACGAAACTTCCTACAAGGCCCTGTCGCACAAATACGAGGCGGGGTTGCGGATTTTTCTGCGCCGGAAGTGGATTGCCGGAGCAGCCATTCTTTGCGCGGGGATCCTCTCGGTGCTGCTGATGAATCACACGAAAACCGGACTGATTCCCAGCGAGGATACCGGAACACTTTTCGTGAGTGTAAGTACGGCTCCGGGCAGTAATACGCGCTTTACGAGCAGCATCCTGGACAAGGTCGAGGCGGTGGTCCGCACCTATCCCGAAATCAAAGCCTATTCGCGCATCGTGGGACACAGTATGACCGGAGGCAGCGGTTCGACAAGCGGTATGCTGGTGCTCCAGCTTCATGACTGGAACGACCGCAAAGGTCATGAGCACTCGTCTACGGCCCTCATGGAGCGGTTGAACCGCGACATGCGGGGAGTCACCGATGCCGAAGTCTTCGTCATGGCTCCGAGCATGATCGACGGGTACGGTACGGGAAATGCCGTCGAGCTCTACCTCCAGGACCGTAAGGGCGGTGAGATCCGCGATTTCTATGACATCACGCAGAACTTCCTCACGGCGCTCAATGCCCGGCCCGAGGTGATGTCGGCCTTCAGTTCGTTCAAGGTGGATTATGTACAATATGTCGTGGATGTCGATGCCGCGAAGTGCAAGCGGGCCGGAATCTCGCCGACCGATGTGCTCGACGTCATTTCGGGCTACTACGGCGGCATCTACGCTTCGAACATCATCCGTTTCTCGAAGGTCTACCGCGTGATTATCCAGGCCGATCCCGCCTACCGCCTCGATCCCAACTCGCTCGACAACATCTACTTCCGCAATGGCGATGAAATGGCTCCTGTGAGCCAGTTCGTGACACTCGAAAAGGTTTACGGCCCCGAAGGACTGAATCGTTTCAACCTCTTCAACTCGATCTCGGCCAACGTGACGATGGCCGACGGCTACAGCTCGGGGGATGTGATCGCCGCCATCGCCGAGGTGGCCTGCGAAACCCTTCCCGAAGGGTATGGATACGAGTTCGGAAGCTCCTCGCGCGAGGAGAGCAGTTCGGACAACACGATCTACATTCTGATCGTCTGCGTCGTCTTCATCTACCTGCTGTTAAGTTCCCTCTACGAGAGTTTCTTCGTGCCGCTGGCCGTCATTCTCTCCGTGCCGTTCGGCATCCTGGGGTGTTTCGCCGCCGCCAATCTCTTCGGTGTGGAAAACAACATCTACCTCCAGACGGGCATGATCATGATCATCGGACTGCTGGCCAAAACCGCAATTCTCATCACCGAATACGCCGCGCAGCGCCGACAGGCCGGGATGAGTATCGAAGAGGCTGCGTTCGATGCGGCGCGGGTTCGTCTGCGTCCCATTCTGATGACCTTCCTGACACTCGTCTTCGGCATGTTGCCGCTGCTTTATGCCAGCGGGGCCAGCGCCAACGGCAACCGCACGCTCGGAGCCGGTGTCGTCGGCGGTATGCTCGTCGGAACAATCGCCCTGCTGTTTTTCGTGCCGCCGCTCTTTATTGTCATGCAGCGCCTGCAGGAGCGGTTCGGATTCATCATCATCAGAAAGAAAAAGTCCCAATCATGATCTACCGCATTATCATACGGGCAAGCTGCCGCCTCGTGTGGCTCCTGCCCTTCGCCGCGCTGACCGGGTGCGGCGTCTACGGCACGTTCCGTTCGCCGCAATACGAAATCACGGACGATGCCTTCGGCCCGGTCGATCACACGGCCAGCCTCTCGACGGGCGACCTGCGGTGGCAGGAGCTCTTCGATGACCCGCATCTCGTGGCCTTGATCGACACGGCGCTGTGCAACAACGCCGATTTGCAGACGGCCCGGCTCAAGGTCGAGGCGGCGCAGGCTCAGTTGCGCTCCGCAAAGCTGGCCTACCTGCCGTCGGTCGATTTTTCGGCAAGCGCCGTCCATAACGGTTCGTGGGAGGTACAGCTTCCGGTGAACGCCTCCTGGGAGATCGACCTCTTCGGGTCGTTGCGCAATGCCAAGCGCGGGAAACTTGCCGCACTGCTTGCCAGCGAAGCCTACACCCGGGCCGTACAGTCGCAGCTCATCGCCACGGTGGCCTCGACCTACTACACGCTGCTGGCGCTCGATGCCCAGCGGATCGTCTACGATGAGACCGAACGGAGTTGGCGTCAAAACGTTGAGGTGACACGCCGCCTGATGGAGGCCGGGCGCTACAACGCCGCCTCTCTTGCGCAGACCGAAGCCAGCTATTGCAGCATCCGCAACAACCTGGTGGAGATCGACCGCCAGATCCGCCAGACGGAGAACCAGCTTTGCAGTCTGCTGGGCTGGACGCCGCGCACGATCGAGCGGGGCGGGCTCAATGACTGGACGGCTCCGGAGCAACTTTCGGTCGGGATCCCGCTGCGGGTGTTGAGCCGGCGTCCTGATGTCCGGCAGGCCGAGCAGACGCTGGCCGAAGCCTTCTACGCCACGAACCAGGCCCGAGCCGATTTCTATCCGTCGATCACGCTTTCGGGAAGTTATGACTTGCGTCATACGTTGTCCGAAGCTGTCGGATCGTTGTTCCAGCCGATCTTCCAGCGCGGAACGCTGCGGGCCAACCTCCGGGTGGTCAAGGCGCAGGAGCAACAGGCCGAGATCGCCTTCAAGCAAACGGTTGTCGATGCGGGGATCGAGGTGAACGATGCCCTGCTGGACATCGAAAGCGCCCGAGCCAAGGCGGGCAACTACACCCTTCAGGTCGAGCACCTTCACACCGCGGTGGAGAGTACCCGCCTGCTGATGCAGCATGGCTCGACGACCTATCTGGAGGTGCTGACGGCCCAGCAAACGCTGCTCGAAGCGCAGATCGGGCAGATCGCCAACCGCTTGTCGGAGATTTCGGGGGTCATCACACTCTACCAGGCTCTCGGAGGCGGCGCCGAATGATGCCAGGACCGAGGCGTTCCTTCCGGGACAATAAGTGTGGCAATGCCAGGTGTTCGAACCTCCCGAATGTTTCCGGGTTCGGAATTGGTGAAAAAGGAGCCATCCCACAACGGGGATGGCTCCTTCGTTTTGGATCGGACAATCCGTTCCGGACCTGTTTGCGGATGCTATTTCAGGCGGGGAAGTTTGTTGTCCTCGGGGGTTGCTTCGCGGAACGAGATGGCATAGCCGCCTCCTTCGACCGCCCGCTGCCGCAGCCGGCTCTTCGACGTGCAGCGCACCTCGCGGATCGTGTAGGCCTGCGGGTTGTTCCGGTAGTCGGCATCTTCGGCATCGGCATAGATCGTCGCCACATAGCTCTTCGACGGGTCGAGGAAGTCGAACCGGATATCGGAGAGGTGTTCCTTGCCGGCGACGTTGCCCACAAACCAGCGGCCCGAATCCTTGGCCTTGCGGGCTACGGTAATGTAGGCTCCCGGTTCGGCCTCCAGATAGCGGCTCTCCGTCCAGTCGAGCGCCACCTCCTCGATGAAGCGGAAGGCATCCGGGAAACGCTCGTAGTTCTCGGGCAGGTCGGCAGCCATCTGCAGCGGCGAAGCCATCACTACGTAGATCCCCAATTGGTTGGCAATCGTACAGTTGGCGTGTGAATGGTTCTCGGGGTTGATCTTCGAGATGTCCATTTCGAAGATGCCCGGGGTGTAATCCATCGGACCGCCGATGAGGCGCGTGAAGGGCAGTACGGTGACGTGCGAAGGTTTCGAGCCTCCGAAAGCCTGGTACTCCGTGCCCCGGGCCGATTCGTTGCCGATCAGGTTAGGCCACGTGCGGCACAGTCCCGTCGGGCGCACGGCTTCATGGGCATTGACCATGATCCGGTAGTCGGCCGCCTTCTTCACGGCGTAGAGATAGTGGTTCACCATCCACTGGTTGTAGTGGTTGCAACCCTTGGGGATGATGTCGCCGACGTATCCCGATTTCACGGCCGGATAGCCGTGTTCGTTCATGAAGCGGTAGGCTGCATCGAGGTGGCGTTCGTAGTTGCGAACCGAGCCTGAAGTCTCGTGGTGCATGATCATCTTCACGCCCTTCTCGGCGGCGTAGCGCTGAATCTCCTCGACATCGAAGTCGGGGTAAGGGGTCACGAAGTCGAAAACATACTCCTTCATGTTGCCGAACCAGTCCTCCCAGCCGATGTTCCAACCCTCGACCAGCACGGCATCCAGGCCGTGAGCCGCTGCGAAATCGATGTAACGTTTCACGTTGGCGGTTGTGGCGCCGTGACGGCCGTTGGGCTTGATCTTCGTCAGATCGTCCGTGTCGAGGTGGACGCTCTGCAGTTCGTCGGTGTAGGACCAGCTGCTCCGGCCGGTGATCATCTCCCACCAGACGCCCACGTATTTGCAGGGGCGGATCCACGACGTATCCTCGATCTTGCAGGGTTCGTTCAGGTTGAGCGTGAGCCGCGAAGCCAAGATGTCGCGGGCGTCGTCCGAGACGATCACCGTCCGCCAGGGGGTCGTGGCCGGGGTCTGCATGTAGGCCATGTCGCCGTTGGGGTCGGGCGTCAGGTGGGCCTTGAAAACCATCGTGCGGTCATCGAGTTCGAGATGCATGGCCGGGAAGTCGACCAGCGCCGCCTCGTGGAGATTGATGTAGAGTCCGTCGTCGGTTTTCAACTGCAGGGAGGTCTGCACGCCGGTTGGCGAAAAGGACGTCTGCGAGAGGTTGTCGGTAATCGAACCGCTCATGTGTCCGCGGATCTCCGAGAGGCACGAGCAGGTATAATCGTACTCCTGGGTGTCGTAGTCGCCGGGGATCCACCAGGCGGTGTGGTCCCCCGTCATGGCAAACTCCGTGCATTCGTCGGCGATGACGAAGTAGACCAGATTGGGCTGTACGGGGAATTCGTAGCGGAATCCGAGCCCGTCGTCGAAGAGCCGGAAGCGGATCGCCATCCGGCGGTCGCTCTGCGGCTGGCGGAGCGTGACGCAGAGTTCGTTGTAATGATTCCGGATCGAGGACTCCTCGCCCCAGACGGGCTGCCACGTTTCATCGAACGCGGAGGTCTGCGAATCGAGGATCTCGAATTCGTCGCAGAGCGATTCGGTCGGCCGTACGGGAGCTGCGGCCGTTACATCGCCGCCGAACTGTACCGCACCACTCTTGCCGCGGAGCAGGAAGCCCATGCGGCTCGGTTTTACGACGACCTTGTCGCCGCGGAGGAGTTCGTAACGGGGCGTACCGGCTTCGTCAAGCGAGAAGCGCATCCGCAGATTTCCGTCCGGGGATCGGAGTTCCTGGGCCGGAGCGGCGGCTCCCGAGAGCAGCAGGGCTGCCAGCGTTGTCATCAGCGTTTTCATGGTATGTGGGTGTTAGTCCTGTTCGAGCACGAGCATGTCCCAATACTTGATCGAGGGAAGGGTGACGGAGATTCCCGAGGCGGTCTTCTCGAAGGCCAGTTCGCGCACGGCGCCTCCGTTGATGTCGGGCGATGCCATCCAGACCCGGTCGACGGGTTGTTGCGTGTCGATCTCCACGGTAGCCGACTCCACGGTCTGCGGTTCGGGCATCGTGCCGTTTAGGTCGCGCCACGAGAGCGAGTTGGCCTGCGAGAAGTTCAGCAGATGGATCACCTGCCGTTCGCCGACCTTGCGTCCCAGCGTGACGACGCTTCCCAGCGTCGGGGCCCAGGCTGCGAAGCTCAGCTTGCCGTCGGTCGAACGGACCGTCACGTCGTTTATCTGACCGCCGTCGCGTAGCAGGTTCTCGTAGGCCACCAGGAAGTCGTAATAGGCAACCATGGCCTCCTGCAGTTCGGAACTCATGCCGAGGTTGCTGTTCGGGAAATACTCCTTGCAGAGCATGTGCTCGCCCAGTTCGAGGTGCGCACCTCCGAGCGCGAAGATCACGGCATTGGTCAGCAGCACGCCCGGGGTGTTGAACGTTCCCATGTTGTTGGCCAGATCGTAGTTCATGTAGGCCGCGAAGACGGTCTTGAGGGTCCCGCCGCTGTAGGTGTCGTTGGCTTCGATCGTGGAGCGCAGGTCGGTGAACTGGTCCTCGCTGCCCCACATCTCGTTGTAGCAGAAGTCGACCTGCCCGGTTCCGACGATCTGTTCGGCTCCGTATCCGCTCACGGCATTCATCACGAGGCGTTTCTGGGGATGGAGGCTCTTCATGGCGCGGATGAACGAAGCGTATCCGCCCGGCAGGTCGACGGTCTGTCCGTCGTAGTTGTAACGGGTACCGCGGCTGCCGAGCTGGTCGATCTGGTATCCGTCGAAGTCGAGGACGGCATAGACGTCGTCGTTGCGCTCTCCGATGTACTCCTGCCACTCGCTGTTGCCGGGATCGAGCAGGTAGATCGAGCTCTTGAACGGAGCGCTCAGGGCATGTACATCCTTCTGTGCGTGGTTGTTGTCCTGGAAGATGTACCAGCGTTCGTTGACGCCGTCCTGTGCCGCGTCGTCCAGCGCCCCGAAGCAGAGGTTGTAGAAGATGGCCTTCATGCCGCAGGAGTGGATCTTCTCGATGTAGGCCTGCAGGGTCGATAGGCAGGTGGTGCGGCTGGCGATGTCGAGGTAGGTGGCCAGCGGGTTTTCGCGCGTGCCGCCCAGGGGCCAGTGGTGCTTGTAGTGCCAGTCCTGGAACTGCACGCCGTTGATGTGGTGGCGGTTCAGGTTGTCGATCACCCCTTCGATACCGCTCTGGGGCATCTCGCCGAACGATGAGAGGAACCCGTAGCGCGGGAAGCGGGTCCAGTCGCTCGAAACGTCGACGCCGATTGTCGCCAGGATGGTTTCACCCTCGCTGCTCTTCTGGTAAACCTCGACGAGATATCCGGTAAAGTCTTTGTCGGGGGCGGTCCAGGTCCAGGAGGTACCTGTGGCAGCCTGTTCGCCGAGGTTCTCGCCCAGGTGGCGGTAGCGGATGTAGATGGCTCCGGCGGGCATCTGGCTGGCCGTGAAGGTGACGGTCTCTCCGGGGGCGTATGCCGCCTTGTCGGTCGAGAGGGAGATTTCGGCGTTTTTGCCGGCGTCGGGATCCACGAAACCCGTGTACCCCTCCTCCTTGTTGCAGGATACCAGCAGGAACCCCGCGAGAATTGCGTTTAAAAACATATTCCGTTTCATAATCGTGTTCGTTCGTGTCAGTTTTTCGTGACGGTCATGGTTTCGGTCAGCTGGTTCAGGACGATGGTGTAGTTCCCGGCCGAGACTTTCCATTTGCGGTCGACGGATCCGTTTTCGGGGAGGCTCTTGTCGACGAAACAGATCGTTTCGCTGCCGGCCTCGAAGACCTTGTTCTCCTCCGATGCCATGAACCAGGCTCCGTTCCAGTCGCTTTGGCAGTCGCAGGTGAATTTCAATTCGCCGCTGGAGAGCGTTCCGGTCCAGGTGAAGGTGTAGTCGTCCCCTCCCTTCTGCATTGGGGTTGCGTCGTCGAGCGACCAGCCGTTCGGCGTGGCGTCGCCGATCATCCAGATCTGCCCGTAGGGCGTGAACTCCGTCATGACCATCGACTCTTCGTCGGGCGTGATGTCGAGCGCAATCTTGTAGGGTTTGTTCGGCGTGTCGGCGTTAAGCAGCCATTTGTTGTCGGGATTGGTCTCCGAGACGAAGACCACGGTCGTGTGGGTGTAGTCCGAGTCGTTGACATCGGTCTTGTACATGTTCTCCCACGAACCCTCGGCGGTTCCGAACTTGAACTGACCGTTCCCGATCTCGGCACCGTAGCGGAAGATGAAGGGGTTGACGGGATCCTGCGTCATGGGCTCGAAACTCCAGCCGTTGGCCTCGCTCACGAAGTAGATCTGGTTGAACGGCGGGGTGTTGACCTCGGCGGTTTCGATTCCGAGGGTGAGGTTGAGCAGGTCGGCCGTCAGTTTGTACCCTCCGGCCTCGGCGATGATGAACTTTTCGTCGGGCTGGTCGTCCGAATCGCGGTAGACAAGCGTCCAGTCGTCGTCGGCCGTGGCGTCGCGGTTGTACGAGGGGAGGAACTGGCCCTGCGTGGTGATGAACTTCAGTTCGCCGGCCTTGAGGTTCCCGGTCCAGGTGAAGAGCCCGGGTTGGGTCCGCTTGAACGCCTCGGGGGCATCGACCGACCATCCCGTGGGGGCGGCCTCGCCGATCAGGTAGAGCGTCTCGGTCACGGGCTCGTAGGGGGTGGCCGTGAACCGGATTTCGGATTGCTGCGTCCGCTCGTCGGCAGCTATCCGGGCCGTTACCCGGGCCTTGTATTCGGCGGCCACGCCGGCTGCGGCTCCGAACTCTCCGCGCAGCAGGTCGTTCAGTTCGGTGACCGTGTAGCTTTGGGCATAGACCCTGCGGCCGGCTTCGATCGTCACTCCGGCGGCGTAGTCAGCCTCCGCGGGGGCGATTTCGAGCGTGTAGTCGATGGCGTTTCCGGTACCGTAGTTGGTTCCGGTGGTCCAGGTCAGCGAGAGGGCTGTCGTGGCGTATTGGCGTTCGTCGAGCAGGATTTCCGTCTGCGAAGCGGTGAGGGCCAGCGGCGTTTCGCCCTTCGACGTTTCGGTCAGCTCCTTCGAACAGGCTCCTGCACAGAGCACCGTCAGGAGCAGCACTGTCTGTAAGAATATGCGTTTCATCTTGGTAATCGTTTTTTCGGGTTGGGGATCAATAGCCGGGGTTCTGGGTCATGGCGCTGTTCGAGTCGAG
>CALUMM010000062.1 GCA_944321755.1 uncultured Alistipes sp. | reverse complement strand
CGAGCGGTTTGTCATCGAGGGAGAACCGGACACCCCGGAGCTGCAGCTGCAGGCCCTGCTGCGGGCGTATTTCCCCATCCCGGTGCCGGAGGACGTCACCCTGGAGATCCATGTGGATAAGGATGAGAGCGGGGACATCACCGGATATGGCGGCGGCGCACTGTGGATCTTTGACACCTGCTCCGTGGTGCGGGAGGGGGGCGTCTACTTTGTCTTCAGCTCCGTGCCGGGGGAGCGGCCCCTGAACACCAGCCGATTCCCCCTGGGCTACGGGGTCTACTTCCTGCCGGTGGAGCTGACGCCCACAGAGACCGTTGACCACCAGGAGGCCAGCACCATCCGTTTCGGGGACCCGGTCCGGGTGTGCCCCGTGGACCCGGCGGTGGAGTACGCCTATCTCTACGGAGAAGAGGAGGGGGCCATGTACCTCTTCACCCAGCAGCAGGGCACCCTGTCCCTGACGGTGCTGGACGAGAACGGCGCCGCCGTGCAGACCTTCCCGGTGCTGGAAGATCTGGAGGAAGAGGACCGGCTGTCCAGCGTCCGGTTCCGGGAGGGCTACCTGCTGGCGGAGTCCGCCCGCGACCGCTTCCGGGTGGTGGAGACGGCGGGCGGGACCTGCCGGGCTGCCCTGGAGGGGAGCCTCAGGGCGATCTGGAAGGAGACGCTGGCTTCGGGATACTACGGCGAGCCCGCGCTGGATTACGACGGAGAGCGGCTGGCCTATGTGGGCGAGATGAGCGAGGAGTGCGCCTGCTTCCTGGCGCTGTACGGGCCGGAGGGCCTGGAATATCTGGGCACCTATGCGCTCAGCCTGGGCCGGGAAGTGAACTGCGGTCTGTACGATCCGGAGAACAGCACGCCGCTGACCGTCCGCCTGCCCCGGTAGAAAATGACAGAGGAAAGACCGCCCCGGCCTTCGCCGGGGCGGTCTTCTGCGCGCCGGAAGGGTGGGCCTTTGCCGGAAACAGGCGCTCCGCCCGGCGGGGGACCCTCCAAAAGTTATCCGGGGATTTGCAACAAAATGCGAATTGATTTCCGGGCTCCATATGGTATCCTTATCTAAAAGACGTAAACGTTTGAGAAAGAATGGGATGCTGCCGTGAAAGTGGTCCTGGGATATCTGAAGCCCTACGCCGGCCGGGTGGCCGTGGGGGTGTCCATCAAGTTCATCGCGGCCCTCGCCCGCGCGACCGCCTCTCCCGGGGCGACCTCGGATCTTGCGGCCCTCGCCCGCCCGACCGCCTCTCCCGGGGCGACCTCGGACCTTGCGGCCCTCGCCCGCCCGGCTGCCTCTCCCGGAGCGACCTCGATCCCTGCGGCCCTCGCCCGCCCGAACGCCTCTTCCGGGGCGACCTCGGACCTTGCGGTCCTCGCCCGCCCGGCCTCTTCCTTCCCTTCTCTCCCTTCTCTCCCTTCTCTCCCTTCTCCTTCTTCCCTTGCAGCTCCCGTCCCCGCAACGGCAAAAGCCTGCAACGCCTCGGCGAAGCGGGGCGGAATCAACGAATCCGGGAGTGAAAGCCGGAGACCGGCAATGATGTATTCCATAAGCGCAGGGGTTTTTAATTTCCGAGTTCGATGATCCGCCGACATCCGGCGAGGGAGTGCCCGTTGTGGGCGATTACGAAGAGCGTCATGCGGGGGTTCCGTGCGGCAAGCTCCTCCAGCGAGCGGAGCAGTTCGGCTTCGGTGCGGGGATCGAGTGACGAGGTGGCCTCGTCGAACAGAAGCACGTCGGCATCCCGGTAGAGGGCCCTTGCGATGGCGATCCGCTGCCGCTGTCCGCCCGAAATCCGGGCTCCGGCTTCGCCGACCGGCGTGTCGATACCCCGGGGCAGCGCGGCGGCGAATGCTTCGAGATGTGCCGTCCGGATGACCTCCAGGACCCGATCGCGGTCGATATCTTGCGGAGGAACCTCCGGTGCGATATTCTCGGCCAGGGATGCGTTGCGGAGAAAGGCGCGCTGCGAGACGTATCCGATCCGTTGCTGCCAGGCCCGGCGGTTGGCGGCGGTGAGCGGTACGCCGTCGATGCGGATCTCGCCCTGCGTGGGTTCGTAGAGCCCCGCCAGCAGATGGAGAAGGGTGGTTTTCCCGACTCCCGAAGCGCCGCGAATGCCGATCCGGTCGCCTTTGTGGAATGTAAAGTCGACGCCGTGCAGCACCTCCCGGCTGCACCCCGGATAGCGGAACGCGAGTTGCCGCACCTCGATCGTCCGCTCGAAGGGTAGAGGCCCGGACTCCTCCGGCGGTGTCGTGCCGGATGCGATAGCGGGGTTCTCGCCGGTTTTTGCCGCGGTTTCCGCCGGGAGGGTCTGTTGCAGGATGTCGAGCGTGTAGCGGTTGTAGCGGATCGAGACCCAGCCGTTCAGAATGGCCCGCACCGCGGGCATCAGTCGCAGGACAGCCACGGCCGACACCCCGAACCACAGTGCGGAACCCTCCTTCCCGAAGCTTCCGACAGCCAGCAGGGCCAGCCCGACGGCCAGTGCGGTTTCGACGACCAGCGGCGGCAGACGGTTCAGGTCGGCTTCCCGCGCGCGGGCGCGGATCACCTCGTCGAGCGAGCGGTCGAAAGCCCGCAGCATCTCCGGGAATGCGCCGTTGAGTTCGATGTCGGCGTATCCGCGGAAGGTTTCGCCGACGATCCTTGCCTTTTCGCGCAGCGCCCGGTTTTCCGCAGCGCCGTATCGTGCGCAGCGCCTGCGGAAGCAGCGGGTGTACCCCCATCCGACCGGGAGGAATACCGCAAGGGCCAGCAGGACGGCCTGCGGGGCATACGGGAGCAGGACCGCGGCAGTCACTCCCAGCAGGGCGGTTTCGGCGACGATCACGGCGGCGGGGTGCAGGACGCCGGTGGTGAAGCTCCGGGTGACGGCGTTCACGTTCCGGACGAGCGTTGCGGAGTCGGAGGCGTCGACGAAGGCCATGCCGCGGTCGTGACAGGCGATGAAGAGCCGCCTGGAGAGCGCCCGGTAGAGGTCGAGCAGGTAGCGGTTTTCGATCCGGGCGAGATGGAAGGCCGCCGCGCCCTTCAGCAGCGTGAAGAGCACGACCCCTCCGCACACCATCCCGGCGAAGAGCCGGGTTGAAGCGACTCCCGAGAGCCGGTAAGCCGACGCCAGAACCCCTTCGCCCTCGAACGCTGCGGGGTCGAGCAGCAGGGCCAGCAGGGGCAGCAGCAGGGCCAGTCCGGCGAAGTCGAGCACGGTCCGTGCGAGGAGCGTGGCGACCACGCCGCAACTCCGGCGGCGGAAGCCGTCGGGAAGGATGTCGAGGATTTTTTTCAAAGGCTCACGGACTCGATTTTATCGAGGAGGACATACCACAAAAACCCTTCCGTTTTTGTATATCCCATTTCGTGCAGCAGCTGCATGTATTCGCGGATCTGGCGCCGGTATCGTTCGGCGTCTCGTTCTCCGAACTTGTAGTCCACGACGACGGCGCGCCCGTCGTCGCCGAGCATCACGCGGTCGGGACGGCGTGTGGAGGCGCTTCCGGGAAGGATGATCTCCTGCTCGTTGCGCACGCGGCGCCACTTTCCGCCGAACCATTCGCGGGCTTCGGGGTGTTCGAGGGCCCGTGCGATCTTTTGTCTCAGGGTTGCGGCCTCGGTCTCCGAGAGTATGCCGTCGGTCTGCATCTGTACGACGGCTTCGTCGATCTGCGTTTCGTTGTCGGCCTGTTCGAAGGCGCGGTGCATCAGGATTCCGAAATCGCGGGGCGAGAGCTCCCCCTCCCCCTCCTCGAAGTAGCGCTGCGAGGGGAGCCGCAGCCGCAGGTCGGCCTGTGCCGTGGGATACTCCTCCAGGACGATGTGCCGGACTTCGGCCTGCTCTTTTTTTTCGGCAGCGGGACCCGCGAACTCCCCGAATGCGAAGTGCTCGCCCGCCTCATCCGCCGAGTATCGGCCTTCGAGGGTGTCGAGCAGGGCCTTGTCGCCCTCGACGCGGATGTTCCGGAGCAGCAGGGCGCCGACCGTCCGGTCGTTTTTCCGGGGAATGAAGAGGTGCAGGGACTCGGCGGCCCGGGTGAGGGCCACGTAGAGGAGGTTGATGTTGTCGACGTGCGAATAGACCAGTTCGCGGTAGTACTCCGGGGAGAACTCCGAATCGGCCATCGCCTTGCGGTAACGCACCGGGAAACGCCCGATTGCCTCGGCCTCGCCTTCGCGGGCTTCGGCCCAGACGATATTTCGGATCGAGCCGCTTGTCTTTGGCTCCAGCTGCCACGAGCAGTAGGGGATTACGACGGCGGGTTTTTCGAGCCCCTTGGCCTTGTGAATGGTGGTGATTTCGACCGTCGAGCGGCTTTCGTCGACGCTCAGCGATCGGTTGCAGCCCGTTTCGTCCCACCAGCGCAGGAAGAGTTCGATATCGGCGATCTTTGTTGCGCAGAAGGCGATGATCTGTTCGTGAATGGCCTGGAGATAGGCCGTCTGGGAGCGGTCGCCCTGGAGGTTGAACGCCATGACGATCCGCTCGAAGGCCTCTTCGGGCGAGAGCAGGCGGATCGCACGGAAGAATTCGTTTTCGGGATCGCTCAGCGGCTGGTCGAAATCGCGGTGGAGGTAGTGGTTGAACTGGGCCCGGGCGAGGGCGTCGTCGGGATTCAGGGCGAGCCGGAGCGCTGCGGCGATGAACGCACTGACGGGGGCATTTCCCACGATGAGGGCCTCCTGGGTCATGACGTCGAAGCGGTAGCGGGGATCGGTGTTGCGGCGTTTGAAGTCGAGGAGTTCGGCGGCGATGCGTGCGCCGTCCGATGCGCTGCGCACGAGGATCAGGATGTCGCAGGGCCGGAATCCGCGGTCGAGCAGTGCGCAGATGCGCTCCACGACGGGCGGGCGTTCGTCGAAGGTCTCGACCGAGACGTATCCCGGATGTTCGGCTTTCCGGCGTGAGGTCTGGGCATGGTCGCGGTAGGCTGCGGCGAGCGTGCCGCGCAGGGCGTCGGCCTCGGCGGGAGCGATTCCGTGCTTTTCGACCGCCTGGTCGAGGGCGGTGTCGAGTGTGTGGTCGTCGGTTTCGACGATCCGGGCGATGATGCGGTTGTTGAACTCCACGATCCGGGGGAGGCTTCGCCAGTTTTCGCGCAGGACCTCCACCTGGGTCTCGGCGGGTCCCAGGGCCTGCCGGGCCTGCTCGTGGAGGATCCGCCAGTCGCCGCCGCGCCAGCGGTAGATCGACTGCTTGATGTCGCCGACAATCAGGACGGCCGTCTGCTGCTCTTCGGTCTGGGCCATGGCGTTGCGGAGCAGCGGGAGGAAGTTCTCCCACTCCTTGGCCGAGGTGTCCTGGAACTCGTCGATCATGAATCGGTCGAATCGGTTCCCGACCTTTTCGTAGATGAACGGCGCGTCGTTGTGGTCGATGAATTCCGCGAGGATGTATTTGGTTTCGGAGAGCAGCATGAGGTTCTGCTCTTCGCAGAGCTGCTGCACGCGGGCGTAGAGGTCGGCGAGCAGCGCGAAGCTGCGGTAGTTTTCGCGCAGCAGGTCGCAGGTGTTCCAGTGTCGGAGGTTCGCGTCGTAGATGTCGCGCATCCGCTGCAGCAGGGGTCTCAGCTGCGGGGCGAGGCTGCGGGAGGGCGAACCCTTTTTGCCCCACTTGTCGTCCGAGTCGGCGGCCTCCGCGACGCGGGTTTTGTAGGGTTCGAGCGAACCCTCGGCCGCGGTGTAGAACCACTTGGCGAATCCCGTGGCCTTGTAGGGGAAGTCGTCGAGGGAGAGTCCCGCGGCGTCGATGATCCCGAGGGCCTGACGGGCGGTATCGCGGAGCTCCTTTTTGGAGGCTTCGGCGAGTTGCGTGGCGCGGGCGACGATGCGTCCCAGCTCTTCGCGGGAGCGAGCGTCGGTCAGTGCGGACTTGTTTTTCTCCTTGAAGATCTCGCCCGCGAGGGAGAGGATTCCGTCGCGGACATCCCATTTGAGTCCGTCGTCAATGCGCTCCTGGACGAACTCCGAGAGCCAGCGCTGGAGGTCGCGGTCGACGGTGATCTGTTCGATCAGGGCGTCGGCGCCCTTCGAGAGCACCGACGAGGTTTCGATTTCGACGTTGTAGTTCAGGTCGATTCCCAGCTCCTTGATGAAGGCGCGGAGGATGCGCTGGAAGAAGGTGTCGATGGTGAGGACCGTGAAGCGCGAATAGTCGTGGAGGATCTTTGCGCGGACTTCGGCGGCGCGTTTCCGGATGGTTTGTTCGTCGAGAGCGAGTTCTTTCGAGAGTTGCGTCAGATAGGAGCTGTCGTTTCCGGCCGCGAGGTTGTGAATCTCCTTGAGGATGCGGGATTTCATCTCCTCGGTGGCCTTGTTGGTGAAGGTCACGGCGAGGATATGCCGGTAAAGTTCGGGCTCCTCGATCACGTCGCGGACGTACTGGAAGGCCAGTTGGTAGGTCTTTCCGGAGCCGGCGCTGGCATTCAGGATCTTCGCTCTCTTCGTTTGCACTGTTCGGAAATTCTTTTTGGAAGGTAAAAATACGAAACAAAACCCGAATTTCGCAAGAAATTCGTAAATTAGCCGGACAAAACAGAACCGAGACATGAAAAAAATGTTTTTTAGTCTGCTGCTGCTGACGGTTTTCGGCGCGCTGCAGGCCCAGACTCCGGCGGACGGCGGAGCGCAACGCGAATGGCTCACCTCGTTTACGGCCGTGGAGGTTACGGCACCGCTCGACATCCGTTTCATCCGGGTTCCCGACAGCGAGGCTCCGAAGATCATCTACGATACGAAAGGCTCCTATACGACCCGTTTCCGGTTTGAAGTCCGGGACAAGGTGCTCCGGATCACGGAGCGGCCCGATTCGCGGCGTCCGGAGCGCACGCAGGTTGAGGTTTACTACAATTCGCTGGAGCGTATTGCCGTGGCGGATGCGGTAGCGACGTTCGACAGCACGCTGGTGTCGACGGTCCTCGACCTCACGATCGGGGGTATGGCCCAGGTGACGGTGCCGCTTGACGTGAAGGATCTCCAGTTGGAGCTGACGGGCAAGAGCCGTGCGACGCTGACGGGTTCTGCGCGTTATCTTTCGCTGTTTGTTTCGGCGGGGACGCTCGAAGCATCGGCGCTGGAGGTGATGTCCGCGGAGGTGAACGTGACGGGTTCGGGTTCGGCCTCGCTGTGGGTGACCGACCGTTTCGAGGGGAAGACCTCGACGGGCGGCAAGATCACCTACAAGGGAACCCCGACGGTGATCCGCGGGGGTGCGAAATTCATGGGCGGCGATATCACCCGGACCGGGGAGTAGGAGCCCGCACCGGGGGGGGGAGGAGCCCGCACTGGGGGGAGGAGCCCGCACCGGGAGGCTCCGCAGGGGTGCCCTGTCCGCTGTGTGCTGCACGTTCTGAATCATGAAGAGTTTCCTTTACGAAGTTGCTGCGGACCTTTATGCCCGCTACGGGGAGGGATTGTCGGAATGTTCCGTTCTCTTCCCGTCGCGTCGTGCGCGGCTGTTCTTCATCGACGCGCTGTCGCAGATTGCCGGGCGTCCGATGTGGCAGCCGACGTGGGCGACGATCGACGACCTGATGGGCGAGATTTCGGGATTGCGGCCCGGGGACCGTGTGCGGCTCATCACGGAACTCTACAAAATCTATTCGCAATACCACGCCGAACCGTTCGACCGGTTCTACTTCTGGGGCGACATGCTCCTGACGGACTTCGACACGATCGACAAATACGGCGTGAATGCCGACCAGCTTTTCCGCAACATCTCGGATATCAAGGAGTTGGAGGCCGATATTTCGTACCTCACGCCGCGTCAGCTGCAGATCGTGAAGGCCTTCTGGTCGACGTTGGGCGACGAGTCCGACCTTTCGGCCGAGAAGCGGCGGTTCCTGGCGATCTGGAAGACCCTGGGACCGATCTACCATCGGCTGCGGGAGCGCCTTTCCGAGCTGGGTATCGCCTACAACGGCATGATCCAGCGTGCGGCGGCCGACCGGCTGCGTGCGGGCGGCTACTCGTTTCCGGCGCCGCGGCGTTACGTCGTGGCGGGCTTCAACGCCCTGTCGGAGTGTGAGAAGCAGCTTTTCCGCTTTTTGTCGACGGCTGCCGAGACCGATTTCTACTGGGATTACGACACCTATTACAAGGATGCCCCGGAACAGGAGGCGGGGATGTTCGTGCGCGAGAATACCGTGCAGTTCCCGGCGCGGAGCGCCATCTCCCACGACAACATGGTCCGGGAGAAGGAGTTGACGGCCGTGGCTGCGGTTTCGAATGCCGTGCAGTGCAAGGCTGCGGCGGGGATCCTGCGCGAACTGGCTGCCGCGTGCCCGCTCGACAAGCGCACGGCCGTGGTGCTGACCGACGAAAACCTGCTGCTGCCGCTGCTCTACGCGCTGCCGCCGGAGATCGGGCGGGTGAACGTCACGATGGGCTACCCGTTGCGCACGACCCTGGCCTATACGTTTGTCGAACGCCTCGTGGCGTTGCAGTCGCACCGCCGCCGGAAGGGGGAGGGGTGGAGTTTTTACCACGCCGACGCCGTGGGGATCCTCGCACACCCCTACGTTTCGGAGAGCGATTCCGCGGAGACCCGCCGGATGCAGGAGGAGATTGTCCGCGAACGGCGCATTTCGGTCGATGCCGCGTGGCTCGGGCGCAACGACCTGCTGCGGCAGATCTTCTCGGCGGCCGAGTCGTGGCGCGACCTTTCGGAGTGGCTGCTGCGGGTGGTCGGGGCCGTGGCGCGCATCCCCTACGAGGGTACGGATGCGCGTCAGCGGGTGGAGTTCCTGGCCGTCATTGCCGGGGAGCTGACCAAACTGCGCAACTCGCTCGAAGCGTGCGACATCGCGCTGACGCCCGAGATCTACGCCTCGCTGCTGCGGCGCCACCTCCAGACACTGCGCATTCCCTATGAGGGCGAACCGCTCGAAGGGCTTCAGGTCATGGGAATCCTCGAAACGCGCAACCTCGATTTCGACAACGTGATCCTGCTGTCGATGAACGACGACAACTTTCCGGGCAACCACATGGCGCAGGCGTCGTTCATTCCCTACAACCTGCGGGCGGCCTACGGGCTTCCGACGCCCGAGCACCACGAAGGGGTCTATGCCTACTATTTCTACAGGCTGCTGCAGCGGGCCCGAAGGGTGTGGATGCTCTACTGCTCGCACGCCGACGACAAGTCGACGGGCGAACCGAGCCGCTATATCTACCAGCTGGATTACGAGAGCGGTTTCGCGGTCCGGCGGGTGGAGGTTGGCGTGGACGTGAACCTTGCGGAGACGGCTCCGATCGAGGTGGCGAAGGACGAGCGGGTGCTGCGGAGCCTGGAACGCTTCACCGATCCCGCCTCTCCGGCGACGCTCTCTCCGACGGCCTTTTTCCGCTATGTGGCGTGCCCGCTCCGCTTCTATTTCCATTCGGTGGCGCGCCTGGAGAGCGACGACGAGATTTCGGAGGAGGTCGACGCCCCGATGTTCGGCACGATCCTCCACGCCGCGGTGCAGAAACTCTACGCGCGGATTGCCGGGGAGCACCGTCCGGGCGAGACCCTGCGGGCGCTGCTCCGCACGGGCGAGGTCGCGGCGGCCGTGGAGGCTTCGATCAACGAGAACTACCTGAACGATGCGTCGGCCACGCCGGACGACTATACGGGCAACCTGCTGCTGGTCCGCGACATCGTGACGCGCTACCTGCGCGGCGGGGTGATCCCCTACGATGCGGCGCACGACGGTTTCACGGTCGAGGGGCTGGAGGATTCGGTGGCCTACGGGTTCGATTTCCGCACGGCGGACGGGACGCTTCGCCGCATGAAGTTCGCGGGGATCGCCGACCGCATCGACCGGCTGGACGACGGGACGCTGCGCGTGGTGGATTACAAGACCGGGGCTCCGCACCTGGAGTTTGCGGGGATCGAGTCGCTCTTCTGCGGCGAGGGGAAACAGCGCCTTTCGAACATCCTGCAGACGCTGCTCTACGCGATGATGCTCTACCATACGCGGGGTGTGGATGCCGAGCCGACGCTCTACTACGTGCGTGCGATGAACCGCCCGGACTACGATCCGCAGCTCCTCGACCGCGAACTGAACCTGCGCGGGGGGCGCTATACGCACTACGCCGGACGTTTCGAGGAGCTGGTCGGCGAGACGCTGGCGGAGTTGTACGACCCTTCTGTGCCGTTCCGGCAGTGTGCCGATGCGGACACCTGTAAATATTGCGACTTCAACGTCCTGTGCCGCCGATAGCCTGAAGATATCCGAAAAACCGTTCCGTTTACCGGCAGGCGGTCGGTTTTGGATTTGGCAATATGGCAAATTGCATTATCTTTGTAGTTGAATCGAAGGAGATTCCCTAAAACACCTCACCCGCGATGAAAACACGAAGAATCTGGAATGTGTGCCTGCTTGTCACGGCATTGCTGTTAGCCTCCTGTGTGGCTACGCGGCCTCCCGGACCGCGGCCGCCGCGCCGTCCGCCCCATGAGGCTCCGCCTCCTCCGGGCCACGGACCTCACCGTCCGAAGCCTCCGAAACCCCCGAAGAAGCAAAAACCGCCCAAACCCCCGAAGGATCATCCGCGTTCGCACCGGATGCCCGATGCCCCGGGCAATCCGCCGCAGGGCCCCGAAACCCCGCGGGGTTCCGAACCGTCGATGGATCGGCCGTCGCGGTAGGAGCGGGATGCCGCCTGTTATGCACCCCGGACCGGAAACGGTCCCGGGGTGTTTTGTTTCAGAGTTTGACGACGAAATAGGAGGCACCGCTGCGGCGTGCGGCCTCGATGCCGATGGGGGAGTCCTCGAAGATCAGGGTTTCGCGCGGCGAACACCCCTCGCGGCGCATGGCCTCCAGAAAACAATCGGGATAGGGCTTTGCGCGGGGGATGTCGGGCCCGGCGAGGATGCCGTCGACCTTTCCGAGGGGCGCTTCGGCCGACGTCGCATCGGGCCCTCCGATTCCGAGGTGGCGCATGACGTTGTCGATGTTGGCGCGGCTTCCGGTCGAGACGATCCACACGCGCCCGCCCTGGTCCTGGAACTGGCGGCAGAACTCCCACAGCGGACGGTTCAACCGCACGGAGTCGAAGAAGGCGGGGTAGAGGGCGATTTTGCGCAGCCGCAGCCGTTCGCGCTCCGCGGGGTCGGCAATCCCGAAGCGGGTGAGGAACTCCTCGCAGCGCATCCCGAAGTAGTTGGCCTCGTACTCCTGTTCGGTGAGGGGATAGCCCGCCTCGGCGAGTGCCGCGACGTAGGCCTGCGTATTGGCGCGGCGGGTGTCGGCCAGCGTGCCGTCGAAATCGAGCAGCAAGAGCCGGATGCGGGTATTTTCGGTCGTCTCCATGCCTCGGTTGCCTTAGTCGAAGGATTGCATTCCGGCCTGGGCGATGCGCATCAGGCGCTGGTACTCGCCGGGGGTGAGCTCCATGAAGAAGTAATGGACGGGATCGACGCGCATACCGTCCTTGCGGACCTCGTAGTGGAGGTGCGGGGATAGCGAGAGCCCCGTGTCGCCCGAGAGGGCGATGATGTCGCCGCGGCGGACCTGCTGGCCCTTGCGGACGTTGATTTTCGAGAGGTGGCTGTAGGAGGTTTCGTAACCGTTTCCGTGGTCGATGACGACGGTGCGGCCCTGTGTGGAGCTGCGCGAGGAGACGTCGCGGACCACGCCGTCGGCCGTTGCGAAGACGCGCGAACCTTCGGGAATGGTGTAGTCGACGCCCTGATGGGCTTGCAGGGTCTTGAAGAAGGGGTGGATACGCATTCCGTAGGAGGCGGTCAGCAGGGTGAGCTGCTTGTTGATGACGGGTTGGATCGAGGGGATGTTGTCGCACCCGCGGCCCACGGTGTCGATCCGCTCCTGGAGGCGGAGGTAGGAGTCTCCGAGTTCCACGAGGCGGTTCTCCATCTCCAGCACGCCCTCCTTCAGCTCGCGTTTGAGCTGGCGTGTGGAGCGTCCTACGATCTTCTCGTAGGTAGCGGCCTGCCTTTGTTCGACCTCGGCGTCGAAGTCGTAGGGTTCCGATTCGAAGAGGATCCGGAAGACATTTCGGTCGCGTTCGGAGAGGTTGTCGAGGACCATGGCCAGGGAGTCGTAGCGTTGGGAGAGGGCTTCGTACTCCTGGCGGAGCCGGTCGGTGGAGTGCTTCATCTGGTACTCGAACGGGGTGTCGAAGAAGATCGAGAAGCCGATGTAGTAGATCACGGCGACCCCGAACCATACGAAGAGGTGTACGGTTGCGCGGATGATGCGTTGTTTGCGACGTTTGCGCCTGCGGAGGCGTTCGAGGTCCTTTTTTCCGGCCATGGCATCAATACTTTTCGAAGTTGGTTTCGCGCAGGTTCTCCATCAGACGTTCGTACTCTTCGGCGGTCATGTCGCGGTTGAAGTAGTTGATCGGGTTGACGGGCACGCCCCGGTGGATCACCTCGTAATGGAGGTGGGGTCCGGTGGATCGTCCGGTATTTCCGGTCCGGGCGATGATCTGGCCTCGTGTGACCGTATCGCCGGGTTTGACGAGGATGTCGCTCAGGTGTGCGTATCGGGTTTTGTAGCCGAATTCGTGGTTGAGCAGGACCTGGTGTCCGTATCCTCCGTTGTATCCGGCCGACTGGGCGAGTTCGACGACGGCGTCGCCCGTAGCGTAGACGGGGGTGCCGCGGTCGCAGCCGAAATCGACTCCGGTGTGTGCGACCACGCGGTGCAGCACGGGGTGGAAACGCCGCGGGTTGAAAGCGCCGATATGGTTGTTGTGGAGGGCCTTGCGGTCGATGGGCCAGATGGCGGGGACGGCCGTAGCGAGTTGTTCCTTGTTGCGGGAGAGTTGCTGGAGTTCGTCCATCGAGACCGATTCGAGGTAGAGCGTGCGGGCCAGGGCGTCGATCTGTCGCCAGGTCCCGACCATCAGCGGGGCGTATCGGTCGTCGGCCATCGAGGCGTATTTCGAATCGGGGTATGGGTTCCAGACGCCGGGGATCGAGATCGTGTCGGTGGAGAAGAGGGCGCGGTAGACATAGCTGTCGCGGTGGCGGATCTCGTCGACGCGGCGTTGTGCGGAGCGGATGCGGTCCTGGAGGATGCGGTATCGGATTTCGGTTTCGCGGTTTTCCTGGAGGATGCGGTACATCTTGGGGGTGTAGAAGAAGTAGGAGAAGAGGACGTTTGCGATCGACACGAGGATGAAACCGATGAGGATCTTTCGGATCAGGCGGTAGGTTTTGAGCCGGAAGGGTGCAGCCATGACGTCGCGCGTGAGGACCTGGGCCTCGTGCGAGAGTTCGCCGGCTCCGGCGCGGATCGCCCCGGTATCGAATCGGTGTCGTTTTTTGCTCATTGCGGAAAAAACTCTTACTGCGAGATGCAAATTTAGTTTAAAATGTGTAATTTTGCAACCCGAATCAGGAACGTGAAAATAGGATAAATCGATATATGATGGAGTCAAATAAAATCAGACAGGCCTTTCTGGACTTTTTCGAGTCGAAGGGTCACACGATTGTCCCTTCGGCGCCGATGGTGGTGAAGGGCGACCCGACGTTGATGTTCACCAACGCGGGCATGAACCAGTTCAAGGATATCTTCCTGGGAAATGCGCCGCGGAAGTACCCGCGGGCAGCGGATACGCAGAAGTGCCTCCGCGTGTCGGGCAAGCACAACGACCTGGAGGAGGTCGGGCACGACACCTACCACCACACGATGTTCGAGATGCTGGGCAACTGGTCCTACGGCGACTACTTCAAGAAGGAGGCGATCG
>CALUMM010000061.1 GCA_944321755.1 uncultured Alistipes sp. | reverse complement strand
TTACTTGAACCTTAACTCACAAATGTATGAATAAAAAGATTATTCAGCAAATCCGTCTGCATATTCTTTTGTTCGTTCCGGCCCTGTTGTTCCCCGCTGCGGGCAGTTATGCCCAAAACGTCCGGGTGACCATCCGGGAAAACCGAACGAAAATGGAACTGGTTATCCGCTCCATCGAAAAGCAGACGAAATATCTTTTCGGGATTGCCGACGATATCGATACCGACCGTCCCGTCACGGTCCACGTGGAGAACGAACCCTTGAAAAAGGCACTCGACGAGATGCTCCGCGGTACGGACATCGCCTATTCCGTCGAGGGAACGAACATCCTGCTATTCCGGCGTCCGGCCGCCTCGCCGGACCGGGCCGTCTCCGTCTCGGGCCGGGTGCTCGATGAGAAGGGGCAGCCGGTTATCGGCGCCTCGGTCATCGTGCGCGGCACGACCGTCGGCGTCTCGACTGATGCCGAGGGGCGCTTTACGCTGGAGGTCCCGGCTCCGGCGGCCTCCCGTGAACTGGAGATCAGCTACCTCGGCTACGAATCCGCCATCGTGACCGTCGGGGCGCGCACGAACCTCTCGATTACGCTCCGGGAATCGACCTCCGAGATCGAATCGGTGGTCGTCACGGCCCTCGGCATCAAACGTCAGGAGAAAGCCCTTTCGTACAACGTCCAGCAGATCGAAGCCGCGGACATCACCACCGTCAAGGACGCCAACTTCATGAATTCGCTCGCAGGCAAGGTCGCCGGTGTGACGATCAACGCCTCGTCGTCGGGTGTCGGCGGCGCCACGAAGGTCGTCCTCCGCGGTAACAAGTCGATCTCCCAGTCCTCGAACGCCCTGTACGTCATCGACGGTATTCCGATGTACAACTTCGGCGGGGGCGGCGGCACGGAATTCGACTCGAAGGGCGAAACCGAGGCCATCGCCGACCTGAACCCCGAGGACATCGAGTCGATCTCGGTGCTGACGGGTGCCGCGGCCGCGGCCCTTTACGGCTCGGAGGCGGCGAACGGCGCCGTGATGATCACCACGAAGAAGGGAGAGGCCGGGGCCTTGAAGGTGACGCTTTCGAGCAACACGGAGTTTCTGAACCCCTTCGTGTTGCCGGAGTTCCAGAACCGCTACGGAACGGGGCTTAACGGCGTTCGCAGCGGCTCGAACATCTACAGCTGGGGTGAGCGGCTGACGGCTGCATCGAGTTACGGTTATACGCCGAACGACTTCTTCGAGACGGGCCACGTCTATACGAACGCCGTAACGGTTTCGGGCGGTACGGACCGCAACCAGACCTACTTTTCGGCCGCGGCGGTCAATTCCGACGGCATTATCCCCAACAACGAGTACGACCGTTACAACTTCACTTTCCGCAATACGAGTTATTTTCTGAAGGACAAACTCCGGCTGGACGCTTCGGCGAGCTACATCTACCAGCAGGATCAGAACATGACCAACCAGGGCGTCTATTCGAACCCGCTGGTTTCGGCCTACCTCTTCCCGCGGGGCGAGAACTTCGACCTTTACCGCCGTTTCGAGCGTTACAACGAGGGGACGAAGCTCATGGAACAGTTCTGGTCCTCGGACATGGAGGGCGGTGACCTGCGGATGCAGAATCCCTACTGGATCGCCTACCGCAACCTCCGAAACACGGACAAGAAGCGTTACATGCTCTCGTTCTCGGCCTCGTATGACATCCTGCCGTGGCTGAATGTCGCCGGGCGCGTCAGGATCGACAATGCCAATTCGCTCTACACGCAGAAACTCTACGCCTCGTCGAACACGACGATCACCGATGGCGGATCGAACGGCCATTATACCGAGGCCCGGGCCTACGATACGCAAACCTACGGAGACCTGATGGTCAACATCGACAAGACCTTCGGCGACGACTGGTCGCTGCAGGCCAACGTCGGCGCCTCGGTCAACAACGTGAAAACCGATGAATTGTCGTATCGCGGCCCCATTCAGGAAAACGGCCTTCCGAACGTCTTCAACGTCTTCGACCTCGACGACACGAAGAAACGCGCCGAAAAAACCGGCTGGCACGACCAGACGCAATCGCTCTTCGCTTCGGTCGAAGTGGGGTGGCGGCAGATGCTCTACCTGACCCTCACGGGCCGCAACGACTGGGCCTCGCAGATCGCAGGGTCGCCCTCGTCGTCGTTCTTCTATCCGTCGGTGGGACTTTCGTGGGTCCCCACGTCGCTCTGGGACCTGGGCGAGGCATTCAGTTACCTGAAACTCCGCGGTTCGATCGCCTCGGTCGGTATGCCCTTCCCGCGCTACCTGACCATCCCGACCTACGAATACGACGCCACGAACCGCGTCTGGAAGGACAAAACCCACTATCCGATCGGCGACCTGAAGCCCGAACGCACGACCACCTATGAAATCGGTCTCGACGCCCGGCTGTGGAAACACGTGAACCTCTCGGTATCGTGGTATCAGGCCGACACGAAGAACCAGACCTTCGACCCCTCGCTGCCGCCTTCGTCCTCCTATACGACGATCTACCTGCAGACGGGACATGTCCGCAATACGGGTGTCGAGGCTTCGGCCGGGTATGACAACCGCTGGGGCGACTTCCGCTGGGCGACGAACTTCACCTACTCGTGGAACCGCAACGAAATCATCGAACTGGCGGCCAACGCGGTGAATCCGGTAACGGGCGAGCCGCTGAACCTCGAAAAACTCGACATCAAGGGACTCGGCAAGGCGAAATACATCTTGAAGGAGGGCGGCACGCTGGGCGACCTCTACACGACGTCGGACCTGCGCTTCAACGAAAACGGCTACGTCGAGGTGGACCGGAGCGGGAATCTGCTGCTGACCGACGAAGGACAGGATATCTACCTCGGGTCGGTCTTCCCGAACCACAACCTGGCGTGGCGCAACGACTTTTCGTGGAAGGGTGTGAATCTCGGCGTGCTCTTCACGGGCCGCATCGGCGGCATCTGCTACTCCGCGACGCAGGCCAATCTGGACCTCTACGGCGTTTCGGAAGCTTCGGCCGCGGCGCGCGATGCCGGCGGCGTCTGGATCAACGGCCGCGAGCTGGTCGACGCCCAGAAGTGGTACCAGGCCATCGGCTCGCAGTCGGGGTTGCCGCAGTATTACACCTACTCGGCCACGAACTTCCGCCTGCAGGAGCTTTCGTTAGGCTACACGCTTCCCGCGAAGTGGTTCCGCGACAAGATGCGCATGACCGTCTCGTTCGTCGGCCGCAACCTCTGGATGATCTACTGCAAGGCGCCCTTCGACCCCGAATCGGTGGCTTCGACCGGGCTGAACTACCAGGGCATCGACTACTTCATGATGCCGTCGCTCCGCAGCCTCGGTTTCAGTGTCAAATTCCAATTCTAAACGACTACGGCCATGAAAAAGATAATGACAACGATGAGCCGTCCCTTCGTGGCGGCCGCAGTGCTGCTCCTGGCGGCCTGTACGGGGGATTTCGAGGATTACAACCGCAACCCCAACCAGGTGACCGAGGAGCAGATGGAGGCCCTGAACTACAAGACGGGCACAAAGATCAAAACCCTGCAGGGTCTGGTGATTCCCGTCGAGGAGCACATGTACCAGTTCAACGAGTCCCTGACCGGAGGTCCCTTTGCGGGCTATATCGGCGCCACGGTGGACACCTGGCAGACGAAATTCGAGACGTTCAACCCTTCGGCCGACTGGCGCAAGTGGCCCTTTGCCAACGTCATCACCGAGACCTACACGCCCTACAAGGGCATCGTGGGCGGCACGGACGACGAGGTGGCCATCGCCTTTGCGCGGCTGCTGCGCGTGGCGATCATGCAGCGCGTGACGGACTCCTACGGCCCGATCCCGTACTCGAAACTCGAAAGCAACGAATCGCTCTACGTCGAGTACGACGCGCAGGAGACGGTCTACACGAAGATGTTCGAGGAGGTGGACGAGGCCATTGAGATTCTGGGCCGCAACACGACCCTTTCGTCCGAGGCGTGGAGCCGCTACGACGGGGTCTACTACGGTAATATTTCGCAATGGCTCAAATATGCCAACTCGCTGAAGCTCCGCATGGCGATGCGCCTCTCGGAGGTGAAGCCCGAACTGGCGAAGGCGAAGGCGGCCGAAGCGATTGCCGGGGGCGTCATCACGTCGAACGCCGACAATGCCCAGATGCACGCTGCGGAGAACCGCACGACGCTGATCTACAACGACTGGGGCGACCACCGCGTGGGGGCCGACATCCTCTGCTACATGACCGGCTACAAGGATCCGCGTGTGGAGAAGATGTTCCTGCCGAACGACGCGGGCAACTACGTCGGCATCCGCATCGGGATCGACGTGGCGGGCAAGTCGACGGCCATGACCAAGTATTCGAACCTGATCGTCGAATCGACGACCCCCTACCTGTGGTTCAACGCCGCGGAGGCTGCGTTCCTGCGGGCCGAATACGAACTGCGCTGGGGATCGGACGAGACAGCGCAGAAGCTTTATGAGGATGCGATCCGGCTCTCGTTCGAGGAGCGGGGTGCGAGCGGCGCCGACGCCTATGTGGCTGATGCCACGAGCCGTCCGGCCGCCTACACCGACCCGCTGGGCTCGTACAGCGCCGCGGCGCAGAGCACGATTACGATCGCCTGGACGCCGGGAGCGGAAAATTTCGAAGAAAATCTCGAACGCATTATCACCCAGAAGTGGATCGCCATCTTCCCGTTAGGCGTCGAGGCGTGGTCCGAGCACCGGCGCACGGGCTATCCGCGGCTGCTGCCGGTGGTGGCCGACAAGTCGGGCGGCGGGGTCGACGTGGCGCATGGCGCGCGGCGGCTTCCCTACCCGGTGGAGGAGTACCAGCAGAACAACACGAACCTGCAGGCGGCGATCCAACAGCTCAACGCCGAGCAGAAGAACGGCAACCGCACGGGCGACCAGATGGGTACGCGCGTATGGTGGGACTGCAAACCCTATTAACAACAGACCGATATGAAACAGACAAGCATATACCGACTGATCCTTCCGGTCATGGTGTTGCTGCTCGGGGCTTCGTGCAGCGACTGGACCGAGACGGAGAGCATAGACAACACGGTACTCAAACCGTGGGAGCAGGACCCGGCGCTGTGGGCCGACTACACGGCGGCACTGCGCGAATACAAGGCTTCGGAGCACTACCTTTCGTATGTGCGGCTTTACAATTCGCCCGCTCCGGCATCGAGCGAGCAGGACTTCATGCGCTGCCTGCCCGATTCGCTGGACATCGTGACGCTGACCAACGCCGACAATTTCTCGGCGTATGATGCCGAGGACATGGCCACGATGCGCGAGAAGGGCACGCGGGTGCTTTATCAGGTGGACTACGCGGCCCGGAAGTCCGACTTCGCCGATGCCGCGGCGCTCGCGTCGTACCTCGAAGGGGTAATCGCCGCGGTCCGCACGCACGGCCTGGACGGCTATTCGTTCACGGCGGACCCGCTCGACGCCGCGGCCACGGCCTCGATCGTTGCGACGCTCTCGGCCGCGAAGGCGGACGGCCAGCTGCTCGTTTTCGAGGGCAATCCGTTGTCGGTGGCCGCCGCCGACCGGGCGAAGTTGGACTTCGTGGTTCTCGACACCGAGACGGCCGAGAACACCTCGACGGTGCAGCTGCAGGTTCTGAACGCCACGACCTACGCGGGCATCGCTGCGGACCGGCTGCTGCTGGCCGCGGAGATCGACGCGCCGCTGCAGGATGCCGACCGCACGGAGTATGCGGCCGTGGAGGCGATGGCGCGGTGTGTGGTGGAGTACGGGCCGGTAGCGGGCTTTGCGGCCTACAACATTGCCGGGGACTACTACCATGCCGACCGGAACTACAGTACGATCCGGCAGGCGATCCAGATGTTGAACCCTTCCAAATAAGAGAGACATGAAACGATACATCATAACAATTCTTGCGTTGTTTGCGGCGCTGACGGCGTGCGAGCGGTTCGACGCCGACGAGCGCAAGTTCGACAACGTGGTTTACCTGAATGTCTCGCAGACGGACCCCGTGCAGCTGGCGACGTTCAGCAACAACCGCGCGACCTACGACTGCACGTTCCAGGTAACGCTGGCCTATCCTTCGGATGGTGACGTGCAGGTTTCGCTGACGGTGGACCCGTCGCTCGTCGAGGCGTACAACACGCGCTACGGCACCGCATGGCCGATGCTCGACGGGAAATACTATACGCTTTCGACCTCGGAAACGACCATCCCTGCCGGGCGGACCGTCTCGGAGGTCATCACCCTGCAGCTCCGCGAGCTGATGGGCGAGGGCGACGAGCAGACCGGGGCGCTGCCGTTAGACGAAACCTACCTCGTGCCGGTGCGGATCAGCGGGGCGTCGATGGAGATCCTCGGGGGTTCGGACGTCGCCTATTTCGTTGTGAAGCGCTCTTCGGCGATCACCGTGGCGGCGCAGCTCAGCTCCGGGAACTGGATCAACTTCCCGACGCTCGACAAGTACGGCGATAACAGTAAATCGTGGAACGGCCTCACGGCCATGACCTACGAGGCGCTGATCTATATCGACCAGTTCGCCACGAAGGACGAGACGGACACGCCGGTGAGCATTTCGTCGGTGATGGGTGTCGAGCAGTATTTGCTGCTGCGCATCGGCGATACGAATTTCGAGCGGCAGCAGCTGCAGTTCGACGGTTCGGGCGAGGGCTCGCAGTTCGGGAAGTTCCCGGGCAAGGATGCCTCGAAGAACCTCGAAGCGGGGCGCTGGTACCATGTGGCCTGCACCTACGACCAGGCGACACAGACCGTGCGCATCTACGTCGACGGCAAGATTCAGAGCGAGGAGACCGGCGTGGGAATCGCCGTTCCGAGCGAGAAGAACCGGATCAATCTGGCCATGCGGGCTCTTTATGACCTGTGGAACACGGCGCCCGACGACCAGAAGTCGCAGTACGAGACCGACGATCGGAAGTACAACACGCTGGGTGATGCCTACCAGTTCTTCCTCGGCAAATCCTACAACGAGTACCGTCCGCTGAACGGCAAGATTGCCGAGGCGCGTGTGTGGTCCGTGGCGCGGACTCCGGAGCAGATCTGGGAGAACATGTACGACATCGAAAATCCGGCTGACGATCCGACCCTGCTGGGCTACTGGAAGTGCAACGAGGGATCCGGCAACACGGTCAAGGACTACTCGATGTACGGCAACGACGGCGTGGCCGAGACCGACATCGTATGGCCTTCGGGCATCGAAATTCCGAAAATCAACGAAACGGAGGAGTAAACTATGAAAACGAACAGCAAGATATTCAGAACAATAGGAACGATGCTCCTTGCGGCGACCGTTCTCGCGGGCTTCACGGCCTGCGAGACGGACCCCGTGGAGCGCGAGGGCGGGAAACTGCCCGACGGAGAGACCGTCGAAGGAACCTTCGGGATTCTGCGCAGCGCCGCATCGGCCGACAATACGGTCGCCGTGCTGCTGACTGCCGGTGAAGGGGAGGCTACCCAGACCCTCTACTTCGAGCAGACCCGCCCGGCGGCAGCCGCTGCGAGCGTGACCCTGCGCGTCGACGAGACACTCGTCGCGGCCTTCAACACGGCAAACGGAACCGCGTGCGAGGCGCTTCCGACAGTAAACTACGCCTTCCCGGATGGCTCGACGCTTTCCGTGGCGGCGGGCAAGCAGCAGAGCGACCCGCTGCGGATTACGCTCGACGCCGACGGCCTCGATGCCGGGACGTACCTGCTTCCCGTGACGGCCGCCGCGGGGGAGAGCGACGCCAGCCAGACCGTTTATTACGTGGTCTCGGTCCGCGAACCCTACACCGATCCCGACGGATACGACCTGCACGATGGCTCGGATTTATTCTTTGTATTCTATATCAATACCAATGATTTCCAACCGCTGCTCGCCCAGGATTATATTTTGAGAAAATGGCTGCTTATAGGCGGAGACCTGTGGATGAGCATGATCGGCAATATTATCAATCTGCGGACGGTAACGATCCAATATGACGAACCGACGGGCCGGGCGCTGCTCGATTTGGGAACGGATATGACCTATGTGTTGAATCATGCCTCGAAATATATTTGGCCGCTGCAGGAACAGGGGCGCAAAGTCTGCCTCAGCCTGGAAGGCGGTGGAACCGGTCTCGGCTTCTGCAACCTCTCGGACGAGCAGATCGCCGATTTCGCGGCACAGGTTGCCAATGTGGTCAAGGTTTACGATCTCGACGGGATCAACCTGTGGGACCGCAATGCCGGTTACGGAACGGTGGAGGGAATGCCGGAAACCAACACCACCTCCTATCCGAAATTGGTCAAGGCGATGCGCGAAGCCCTCGGGACGGACAAACTGCTGACGCTGACCGTCTACGAGGAGCCGACTGCGACCTTCTGGGATACCGAAGCAACCGGGGGTATCAAAGTCGGGGAGTACCTCGACTATGCCTGGTCGGGTTATAACAAATATACGGAGCTGCCGCAAATACTTGACCCGTGGCATCCCGACGAATCGTATGTTTCGGCCTATACCCAGAAACCGATTGCCGGGCTTGATCCCTCGCAATTCGGATGTGTCAACTTCCCGATCTATCCCGGAGGAACAGCGAGTGTGCGGGACTTCACCGCGATAAAGAATTGGGTAACTGCCGGCTATCAGCCGAACAGACTGATTGTCTTCGCCGATATTCGGGCCCATCTGCAGGATGAATACGAAACGCAATGGGATATGCCTTTTAAAACTTGCTGTGAATATATGGATCCAGCCAGCCGTATTTATTCGACGAACATACTTGAAGGCCAATGGTATACTTTTAATAAGGGTAGACTTTCAATGTTGCCGAGCGGAGCACTTGGTTATGGAAAGTGGCTGAAAGACTGGTAGGGTTAGGTTCTTTTAATAAGTAGTGGAACATCCGGCGGGATATGGTGTCCCGACCGGATGTTTTTTGTTCCTTTGTGGGCTCGGCCCCCAAACCCCCGGCAACCGTTCCGGTTGCGGGTTTTTGTACCTTTTGCTGTCAAAAGGTACCCAAAACCAGCCGCAAGTTGCTTTTCGCGGGAATCTTCGGAACACCTCGCTGAACGGGCGCAGTAAGATCAAGCCTTTACAGCCTCCCGTTCCGGGCGCTCGGTTTTCCGAAGATTCTTTTTTCCGCTCCAAGCAAAGTGCGGCGGACACCACGTGACGCGCGGAACCGGCCCGGAAACCTTTCACAGATACCATCGCCCATAAAACCGGTTTCTTAAACCGGTAAGGAGGTTTGTGCGCGGGGAATTTCCGGCTTGATGAAAAAAGCGAAAAGGAAGATGCGGACTAAAAATGCGAGCGCCGGGGACGGTTTGCTTGCAAACCCGCGAATAGTCGCCCGGCGCCAATGTTAGGCCGCGTCTTTCCGGTTTTTTCATCGTGCCGGGCGGTTTTTGCGGCGCTTTTTGCCGACTCAAAAAGCGCCATAAAGGCAACCGTTCCGGTTGCGGGTTTTTGTACCTTTTGATGGCAAAAGGTACCCAAAACCAGCCGCAAGTTGCTTTTCGCGGGAATCTTCGGAACACCTCGCTGAACGGGCGCAGTAAGATCAAGCCTTTACAGCCTCCCGTTCCGGGCGCTCGGTTTTCCGAAGATTCTTTTTTCCGCTCCAAGCAAAGTGCGCCCGCCTAAGAGGCGGGTTTTAGGGGCGAAGGAGACTTTATCCGGTTGCCGAGCCGGTTCCGCGCTTCGACCGTTGGACGCGGGTAAAGGCTTCGGAAACTGCTAAAGGTCCCGCAGCCCACAAAACCCCTTTCTTAAAGGGGGGGGTTGTGGGCGCGGGCTTAAGAAGCCCGTTTCATGGGCGGAGGGATGTTGAAAGGTTTCCGGCCCGGTTCCGCGCCTCGACCGTCGGAAGGCAAAAAAGAAAAAAAAGTCCGCAACCCCCAAACAGGTTGCGGACCATCCTTATTCCCGGCCAACAAAGACCAGAGCAAAATCCATTACCAGTCTTTCAAACCGCCGCCGAAATAACTTCCATAAGCCAGTTTATTGGGCTCATAAATGCCTCTCGAAGACCATCCTTCTTCTTTACTGTTGCCTTCCTGTACGGGTAAAGATCCCCAGTTAGTGCACAAAGAAGGTGCGGCTCCTTCCGTAAAATCTTGCCGATGTGCTGGAACATCAAGCCAAACACAGATTCGGAAATCTCCGGCATCGTAGCGCTCCTTTGCATCCATAGCTCCCAAATCTTGAGACATGACAAAATTGTATTCCGGAGTGTCTACAGTCAAGACGGCAATAGGCCCGAAACGGTCGGCTGGCAATCCGACGATCGGCCGGGTCTCCGATTCTCCGGTTCCGAGCGTGCATCTTACATTCTCGGTTCCCCACCAGGCATAGTCGAGGTACTCGCCCGCCTGCAAGCCGTCGTGTGCTTCGTAGAGGGCTGAATTCTCGTCGGCATCGTAGCTCAACAGGATCAGTTTGTCATCGCCCATCGCCTCGCGCAAGGCCTTCAAGAACTTCGTGCAAGAGGATTTGTCCACCGCCGGAGCCCCCTCGGCCGCATAGTTCGCCCCCTTGTCGTTGAGCGCCACGCCGTCGAGGTCGTATTTCTCCACGAAATCCGCAATCTGCCAAACCAGCGAAGCCCGGTTCTCCTCCGAAAGATTGCAAAGACCGACGGGGGATTTGGCCTGCGTCTCGATCGATACGCAAACCTTCATGCGTAACTTGCGCTGCGGATTGACATAGCGCTCCTGATGGGTCAGCACATACATCAAGTCGGGATCGGTTTGCAAAACAGCCCCCTGCGTAGCGGCATCCTGCGCAATAAAGAGCGGACGCAGGCACTCCACATCAAAGAAAGGCCAATACTGAAAGTTTCTCATTTTGCATCGCCGATCCGACGGATTCTCCTTGTAAAATTCGAAGATCGAATAGTAGGCATTCAGCACCAACCGCGGATTAATGACCCGGCAGTCGGCAAAGGCGATTCCGTAAAAGGGTGAATCCTTTTTGGCATCGGCCATACCCAGTTCTATCGGTTCCATGCCATTGACATAAAATCCGTAATCGGCCGGACGAATTCCGATTCCGAGCATCTGATCCGTCACGAGCGGAGCGACCGCACCCTCGATTCGGTTGACACACAGCGGAAGCATCCACGGCTGCAGCATCATGCCGTAAAGTCCATTGAGCAGCGTCTCGTCATAAAGGACCTCGATGGCGAGCGGTTCCGATTCGGTCTTGCCCTGCGGAACGGTCAACGTCAGCGTCGCGGGCAGTTCGTAGTTGCTCTCCGGCAACAACTTGTAGCGATCGCACCCTCCATTGGGTTGATTGGTAATGTCCACCAGCCCTTTGGCGTCGTTGTAGGCGTCGACATCCTCCTGCGTACCTACCGAAAGGGTGACCGTCACGTCCTCCTTAGCCGGGAAATCGAGACGGTAGACCACCGACACGGTCCGGTCCTCATCCAGCGCGTATTCCGTCAGTTCGGGATCGTAGGTGCCCTGCACGTAGAGGGCCCCGGCGGGCGTATCCTTCCCCGGCAGGGGCATTTCGCCGCCGTCGCGCACGAACTCATCGCCCTCGCAGCCGGCAAACAGCACGGCCGCCGCGCCCAGCAGGCCGAAGCCTGCCGCGCGAAGCCGTATTCTCAATTCATTGTTCCGTTTCATAGTCGTTCATTTTTTATTCTTCCTGGTTGAGCATCGGGATTTCGATGGCATTGTTCCACTTGAGCGTACCTTCGTTGCGGTCGCCGTTCTCCATGCTGTTGGTGCCGATGAGGCAGGCCGCATCGTTGCCGTACTGCGAGTAGTCCCTGGCGATATTGCCCGTGCCTTCGTTGAATTTCCAGTAGGCCCGCAGTTCGGGTTTCGAGGCCGGGTCCGCAATCTCGTACATGTCGCGGAAAATCTCCTCCTCGCTCCGCGCTACGGACCAGATCCGCGCCTCGGAGACCATGCCGTTCAACGGCCGGAAGGGGTTGTAGGAGTAGCCGATCAGGAAGCGGTAGGCCGTATCCTCGGAGCCGCCCTTCGAGACCTGGCCGATGTCGAACGTCTCGGTATTGCACGGCAGGCGGTCGGAGTAGGCCAGCCGCCCGTTGACATAGATGCGCCCGATCTCCTCCTCGACATCCCACGTAAAGGCAATGTGGTACCACTCGCCCGGATCGAGCGTCAGCGCCGGAATCACGTTGTCGGCCCCGGAGGGGAAGTGGACGTCACCCACCTGCAGCTGGATCTGCTGGCGCGGGTAGCTGGCATCGCCGATGCGCAGCAGGCAGTGCTGCTCGACGCCCATCACCGAAGTGACATTCACCGTACTCTGTCCGGGCAGCGAAGTCGCAAACTCCGGAACGTTGACCAGAACCTCGTAGGTCATGGCCTTCAACCCCATGATCGGAGCCTGGCCCGCCTGCGTCTCGAACGTCGGAACCCACATGTAGCAGTCCGTGAGGTTCGCCGCCGTGGTGATCGCCGAAGAACGCTTCACCAGGTAGTAGAGCGTCTCCGAACCCCGAAGCAGCCCCAGGCCGTTCGACGTCGAGGTCAGCGACACCGGAAGCAGGTACGTCTCGTTCATCTCCAGTTGGTCGAGTCCCTGGAAGCGAATCGCAACCGGTTCGGATTCGACCTTCCCGGCCTCGATGCTCACCGATTGCTGCCCGAGGTTGTAGTGGATCGATTCCAGCAGCCCGTAGGTGGTCCCGTGGCGCCGGTTGTAGGCCGAAACCGCCTCGGCATCGATGCGGAACTCAACCTCCATGTCCTCCGACAGCGGAGAAACCAGCTTCACGGTAAACTCCCGGTCGAGGGTCTGGACCGTGCGCTTGAAGGTGACGGGTGCGTCCGGGGTGGTCTCCGCTGCCCCGATATAGGCCGTGTTGGCGACCGGCGTCGTGCCGTCGTCGTAGTCCTCGGTCTTGCAGCCCGTGGCGGCCGCCGAAACGGCAAGCAACGCCAAAAGAATATGTTTCATCTTTTTCATGGTCGCATTTTTTATTGATGTGCAGGATTCAACAGGTCGATCGCCGCACGCAGGCGCGAATAGTTGCCCGTCAACGAATAGTAGTCGGACGATACCCCCTCGAAGGCCATGCCCGCCAGCCGATGAGACTGGACCGTCTCCGAAACCTTCGTGGGTGCCGGTTGAGAGGCGCCCCGCTCGTCGGCAAGTGTCCCCGTCAGCGAAACAAGCGGCAGAACCCGGCCCGCCTCGATGCCGTAGTAGCCCGTCAGGTAGTCCATCGCGTTCTCCACGGTGAAAATATCGCTGGCCGAGGTCGCATCCAGCAGGTAAAGATCATACAGTTCGCGGTTCTCCGCAGCAATGAACGAGGCGTTGCCTTCGAAAACCAGCATCTTGCCGGTCAGCGTCCCGAGGCGCTGCGCCACCGTCGGTTCGATGGCCGAAGCCTCGGCCGTCACGGCCCCCGAATAACGGATCACAACACCGTCCAGATCGGACGACGCAATCTCCTGCAACGTCGCGTCGAGGCGCTGCAGGGCCGTCGCCGGGTCGGAGCACTCCGCCGTAGCCAGCACCTTCGTCGAGCGCTTGTGCAACTCCGGGATGTCCTCCCGGTCGAAGTCCGAAAGCGGATTGCGCAGAATCACCGCGTCCAGCGAGTCCGGCAGCGAACGGAGGCAGTTCTTCTCCGACTCGATCCGCTCCGGCGCATTGTCGAAGCAGGCGTACGTCACGTAGTGGTCACCCGCCTTGTAGGCCCGAAGCCCCTCCGCGTAGGCCGCCCATTCGGCCGGATTCCACGTGTCGGGCGTCCGGAGCTGCTGGTCGATCGGCTCGATGTCCGCATCGCAGGCCGCAAGGACCAGCATTCCCAATATTCCTGTCAGTCGTATGAGTTTCATAGATTCGTGCTTTTTAGTTCAAGGTTCGTTTGTCCCACCAGACC
>CALUMM010000060.1 GCA_944321755.1 uncultured Alistipes sp. | reverse complement strand
TACCCCACCATCGAGGTATTGAAGACGATCTCGTTGATGGCCTCGCGGTCGGATCCGAACCCGTATCCGTAGAACTCGCGGCCATTCTCCAAGACAATTTTTTTCGTAAAAGCTTTCATCCTTGTCTGTCCTTATCTGTGTCCTTATCTGATTGAATTCGTTGTCAGCGTATCGTAAACCGCGCGGCCCACCACCACCGTGAGCACCGCACGTCCTTCCACGTCCCACCCGGCAAACGGCGTGGCATGGCCCTTCGAAAGGAACTCCTCCGGATCGATCCTCCAGCGCGTCCCGAGGTCCAGCACCGTGAAATCGGCCTCCTGACCCGCTTCGATGCCTCCTTCGAGCCCGAAGATCCGCCGCGGAGAGGTCGACATCAGCTCCACGAGCCGCTCCAGCGAAAGAAGCCCCGGTTTCACCAGCCCCGTATAGAGCAGCGGGAAGGCCGTCTCGATGCCCACGATGCCCATGGCGCTCCCGGCCAGCCCGCGCGACTTCTCCTCGGCCGTATGCGGGGCGTGGTCCGTGGCGATCACCTCGATCGTGCCGTCCTGGATGCCTGCGAGCAGCGCCTCGCGGTCGGCACGGCTCCTGAGCGGCGGGTTCATCTTGAAACGTCCCTCCTCCTGCAGATCCTCGTCGCACAGCAGCAGGTAGTGCGGCGCCGTCTCGCAGCTCACGCGCAGACCCCGGGCCTTCGCCCGACGCACCAGTTCGACACTCTCCTTCGTGGAGACGTGGCAGACGTGGTACTGGCAACCGGTCTTCGCAGCCAGTTCGATATCGCGTTCGACCTGCCGCCACTCGCTCTCCGACGAGATACCCCGATGGCCGTGGGCGCGGCAGTAGTCGCCGTCGTGGATATAGCCTCCGCGGAGGAGTTCGTCGACCTCGCAGTGCGCCACAATCGGTTTCCCGACCGCTGCGGCCCGGCGCATCGCCTCCTCCATCAACTCCGCCGACTGCACCCCGCGGCCGTCGTCCGAAAAGCCCACGACCTCCGCAGCCAGCGCCGCAAAGTCGGCCAGTTCACCGCACCCGCGCTGTCCGAGGGTGATCGTCCCGTAGGGCTTCACGCGCACCACGGCGTCGCGGCGGATGATCTCCAGCTGCCGTTCGAGGTGTTCCGGCGTATCGGGCGCCGGGTTCAGGTTGGGCATCGAGCAGACCGTCGTATAGCCTCCGCGGGCCGCGGCGGCCGTTCCCGTGGCGATGGTCTCCTTCTGCGGAAAGCCCGGTTCGCGCAGGTGCACATGCACGTCCACCAGTCCCGGAACAAGGTAAAGCCCCCCGAGGTCGATGACACGGTCCTCCGGCCCCGGCGTCGCATCCGCAACCACACGGCCCGCCTCCACGACCAGCCGCCCCCGCTCGAAACGACCCCCGCGATAAATCTCGGCGTTCTCGTAAAATGTCCTCATCGTCTCCGTCGCATAAAAAAATAGGGCAACCGAAACAGTTACCCTAATAAAACAATAATGCCGAATCCTGTCGAAAATTGTGACCCCGACCAATAATCCTGCTGCCAGAACTTCTGTGCCATTGGGATGTGGGGGTTACGATTCATAGGATTCGGACCGCTGTAATTGTCAGCAAATATAGGGGTTTTTCGCCGCCCCTGCAAAACTTTTTCCCATTTTTTTTCAACATTTCGTCAACGCCCCGCCGGAACACGAACCCAACTCCCCCCGGAACCCGTTTCAGAAAATCAGCGCCTCCACCCCCGGTTCCCGACCGTCCCCGCCCCCGAAAACCCCTTTACGAACAAAAATACCGAATACTCGCGGTTGGCTTCTTCCGTTTTGTGCACTATCTTTGCCCGCAGACAACCGTAACTCGACACCCTATGGAAAAATACAACATACTCACACCCCTGCTGCTGACCCTCGGAGCCGGTCTCGCAACCGGAATCGGAAGCGCCATCGCCTTCCTCGCCAAACGAACCAACAAGCGGCTGCTCTCCTTCTCGCTCGGACTCTCCGGAGGCGTGATGATCTACGTCTCGTTCGTCGAGCTCTTCCAGCAGGCCCACGTCGCCCTCACCGCGGAATGGGGGTCGCGACTCGGCGGTTCGGTCACCGTCCTGAGCTTCTTCGCCGGGATCCTCCTCATCGGTATCATCGACCGCCTCGTCCCCTCGGTCGAAAACCCCCACGAGGCCCACAGCGTCGAGGAGATGGACCATCGCCCCCGCAATCCGAAACTCATGCGCATGGGGCTGCTTACGGCCCTCGCCATCGGAATCCACAACTTCCCCGAGGGCATCGCCACCTTCACCTCGGCCGTCGACAACATCACCCTCGGCGTCGCCATCGCCGTGGCCATCGCCATCCACAACATCCCCGAAGGCATCGCCGTTTCGATTCCCGTCTACTACGCCACGGGGGACCGCGCCAAGGCGTTCCGGCTCTCGCTCCTCTCGGGGCTGGCCGAACCCGTCGGCGCCCTGCTGGCCTACCTCGTGCTGATGCCCTTCATGTCCGCAACGCTCATGGGCTGCATCCTCGCCGGAGTGGCCGGGATCATGGTCTTCATCTCCATCGACGAACTCCTCCCCGCCGCCCGCGAATACGGCGAAGCCCACACCTCGATCTACGGCGTGGTCGCAGGCATGGCCCTGATGGCCGTCAGCCTCCTCCTGCTCGAATAAAACCGCAAAAACCCTGATCGCAAAATGGATATCCTCCTGCTTCTGATCGGACTGGCCCTGATCCTCGCCGGTGCGAATTTCCTCACCGACGGCTCCGCAGCCCTGGCCCAGCGCTTCCGCGTCCCGGAATTCATCATCGGTCTGACCATCGTCGCCATCGGGACCTCCACCCCCGAGCTGGTCGTCTCCGTCCTCTCGGCCCTGGCCGGGAAGAGCGACGTGGCCATCGGAAACGTCGTCGGTTCGAACATCTTCAACGTCTTCCTGATCCTCGGCATCTGCGCCCTGATCCGGCCGCTGCCCCTTACGGCCGGAAATATCCGCCGCGACATCCCCTTCGGGGTCGCCGCATCGCTGCTCCTGCTGTTCCTGGCCATGGACAGCTGGTACAACTCCGGGGCCGCCGACCGCATCGGACGCCTGGACGGCGTGCTGATGCTCGTAATCTATGTCCTGCTGATGCTCTACACCATCCGCTCGACGGGACGCACGGCAATCCCGGAACCCGCAGCCGCCGGGGCCGCCACAACAGCCGCAACAACCGGAACCGCCGGAACCGCGGATTGCGACGCCGCCGGCCGACCGATGGCCGGATGGCTGATGGCCCTGATGATCGTCGGAGGACTGGCCGGGCTGATCTTCGGCGGCGAGCTGTTCCTCGACAACGCCACGGCCCTCGCCCGAAGGATGGGGATCAGCGATTCGCTCATCGCCATCACGCTCGTGGCCGGAGGCACGTCGCTCCCCGAACTGGCCTCGTCGATCGTCTCGCTCATCAAGGGCAAGAGCGACATGGCCCTCGGAAACGTCATCGGGTCGAACATCGCCAATATCCTCCTGATTCTCGGTCTGAGCGCTTCGATCCACCCGCTGACGATGGGCGGAATCACGGTGGTGGATCTGCTGGTCGTCTTGTTGAGTTCGGTGCTGCTCTTTCTGGCGGCCTTCACCTTCCGGCGCCGGGCCGTTGACCGCTGGGAGGGTGCGCTGTTCCTGCTGATCTACGCCGCCTACATCGCCTACCTTATAAAATAGCCTCCGGCGAGGTGAGGTAGCGTTCGAGCAGCCGCGGCACGGCGTAGTCGCCGAGCGTCAAGGTCCGGACGGCGATTGCCGCGGCCGCCGGTGTCAGGGTCGGGGTTTCGATTCGGTAGATGCAGGTGTGCAGACGCTGGTGGGTGAGTTGGTGCACGGGCAGCGGCGTGCTCCGCAGCAGGTGCCACGGCGCACGGCCCAGCAGTTCGGTAAAGCGCGGATCGCCGACAAGTTTCGAAAAGTCGGCCGCCGCGGCGGTCTCGATCAGCGGAAATTCGTAGAGACCCTGCCAGATGTCGCGCCCCTCGCGGCGGCAGAGCAGCGTCCGGTCGCCCGAAGTGATGTGCAGGTAGTGGAACCAGCGGTCGCGCACACGGGTCCGGCCCTGTTTCACGGGGCGTTCGGCAACACTCCCGGCCGCCAGGGCCAGGCACCGCTCCGAAAGCGGGCACGCCTCGCAGCGGGGCGACACCGGCGTGCATTGCAGGGCCCCGAAATCCATGATCGCCTGCTGGTAAAGCCCCGGGCGGCCGGCCCCGAGCTCCGCCCGGCCCACTACGGCACAGGCGCGGCGCCCCGGCGTGGAGTCGATCGCAAGGTCGAGGTCGAACAGACGCGACAGAACCCGGTAGACGTTGCCGTCGACAACGGCGCACGGCACATCGAAGGCGATCGAGCAGATCGCCGCCGCAGTATAGTCGCCCACACCGCGCAGCGTGCGCACCTCCTCCAGCGAGCGGGGGAACACGCCGCCGAAGCGCTCCACGACCTCGCGAGCCGCAGCCAGCAGGTTCCGCGCCCGGCTGTAGTAGCCGAGGCCCTGCCAGAGGCGCAGCACCTCGTCCTCGGAGGCCGCGGCCAGTGCAGCAACGTCGGGGAAGCGCGCCGTGAAGCGTTCGTAGTAGGCCAGGCCCTGCGCCACGCGCGTCTGCTGGAGGATCACCTCCGAGAGCCAGATGCGGTAGGGATCGCGCGTGCGGCGCCACGGGAGGTCGCGCCCCTCGCGTGCGTACCAGTCGAGCAATATGTCGGAAATACGTCGCATACGGAGGACAAAAATAGGATTTCGGAACCGAATTTGAAACGTTCCGCAGCGATTCAAAACCAAAAAAGATGGAAAAACGCCATTCTCTCATCCACAACGAAGAGCGACACCGCTATGAGTTCCGGCTCGACGGCGGGGTCGCCTATGTCGAATACGAGTCGGCCGGCGACGGCATTTACCGGTTGACCCACACGATCGTACCCCCGCAGTTCGAGGGGCAGGGAATCGGCCGCAGGCTGGTCGAGGCGACCCTCGAAGCCCTTCGGGAACGCGGCGCGCGGATCATTCCGCAGTGTTCGTTCATCATCCGCTACATCCAGCGCCACCCCGAATGGGAGTCGCTGCTGCCCGAAGGCCGGAAAATCGAAGGTTAGAACCCCAAGGAGCGGCGCCTGAACGCCCCCCCGGTGTATGAAACGCCCGGGGCTCTTCGGCCGCACGCCCGCAAAGGTGTCATCCTGCACTCCCGGTCACCCAACGGAGAAATGCCCGCCGCCTTTTCCGGCCGATGGGGCAAAATTTTCCGGATTTTTCCGAAAAATTCGGTTCAAAAATTTGGTTTATAAAATAAACTACTTTATATTTGCGACAGATCTAAATTCCGAGGCCACGGAACTGAACCGAAACCCTAAAAACGAAAATGTCATGGAAGAGAGAAAACTCGACGCGCAGGAGAGCCTCGAACTCATCACGCGCATGATCCGAAACACCCGCCAACGGCTCGAACGCCACTCCGGCCGCCCGTTCCTCATCTGGGGATACACCACCGTGGCCGTCTCGCTGCTCAACTACTCGCTCAATATCGCCGGGGCCGATCCGGCGTGGAGCCTCTCGTGGTTCCTTATCCCCGTGCTGGGCATCCTCCTCATGCGTCTCTTCCCCGAAAAGAAGAGCTCGGAACCCCGCACCGAAATCGACCGCATCGTCTCCGCCCTGTGGCTCGTCTGCTCGCTGTCGCTCATCCCGATCTTCAGCCTCTGCCTCTTCCACGGATGGAACTACCGTCCGAGCCTCTTCGCGCTGATTACGCTCGTCATGTCGATCGGAACCGCCGCTACCGGACTGATCGTCCGCTCGAAGATCTACACCGCCGCCGGATTCCTGGGCATGGCCGGAACGGCGGCCATCGCAATCTGGGACTTCTACCTGAAACACCTGCCCGCCCCGCAGCGGATCGACTGCTACATGCTCAACAACGAAATTCTGATCTTCGCAGCCATCTTCGTCGTGATGATGGTCATCCCCGGACACATCATCAACTACCGGACCCGTCACGAAAAACAGACGCCATGTTCAAGGAACTGAATCCCCTGTTGCACTCGGAACTGAGGCTCGCCGTCATGTCGGTCCTCATCGGGGTCGAAAGCGCCGATTTCGTCTTCCTCCGCCAACAGACCGGCGCCACGGCCGGGAACCTCTCCGTGCAGCTCGACAAACTGGCCAAGGCCGGATACATCGACATCGAAAAGAGCTTCCGCGGCCGGATGCCCTGCACCGTCTGCCGAATCACCGACGCCGGACGCGACGCCTTCGAAGAATATGTCGAGGCGCTGCAGACCTACATCAAGCGATAGGACCGAATCCTCGGTCCGCCGCTTTTTCGGCCTCCGGGAACCGTCAGAGCGAACAAAAGAGCGTCACCAGAAACGGCACGCTGAAGTCCATGACGCAGCCGTGGAAGATCGAAACCACGGCGTAGGGCCGTCCCGCCGCCCGCGTGATGATCGGCAGCGTCGTGTCGAAGGTCGTCGCCCCGCCGATCGAAACCGCCGCCAGCGGCCCGAACCACCGCGCAACCAGCGGCGCCGCCAGCAGCGTGAAGAGCTCCCGCAGGATGTTGCACAGCAAAGCCACCGTCGCCAGTTCGGCGCCCCGCAGATCGGCAATGAAGATGCTCGACAGCGAATAGTAGCCGAAACCCGCCCCGACAGCCAGCGAATCGGCCGCAGAGGTCACCACGGAGCCCGGACCGAAAAGCGGGGTTGCAAGCGCCGCACCGCCCAGGGTCCCGACCATCGTCGCTACGGGAAGCAGGGCCAGGCGCCGGTCGAGATGCCGGACCCGCTCCACCAGCGTGCGGTCGTGGCCCAGCGAGACCCCCACGCAGAACATCAGCGCGTAGAGAACCCAGGTGCTGACGTGCGAACCCTTCAGGTCGGGTTCGGTCCAAACGCCCGCCGCACAGCCCGCCACGAAAAACAGGACGATCACCAGGCTTCCCTGCAGGGTTTTCCAGGTCGAAACGGTTGGAGTCCCGGCACCGGATGCGAAACCGTCCCCCGCGGTCGGGCCCCCGGGAGCGCACCCCACGCCGATCCACCGCCACAGCCCCCACGCCGCAAGGATACTCCCCGCCACGGAAAAGGCAAAAAGAACAAAAGCCGTCGCTCCGAGCGTCGCCAGCCCCCCGACCACCGCCGGGTCCGATCCGGCCTCCACCCCCAACAAGAAAAGCAGCATCCAGATGATCGCCGTGATGAGCGGCTGGACAAACGAGAGGCGCCGGCCATACAGCAGGCGCCCCGTCAGAATACCGCCCGCCAGGACGGCAAAGATCTTCAGCATCGTCTATTCCTTTTGCGCGGTGAGCTTTTCGATCTGACGCTCGGCCTCGGCTTCGAGGTTCGCAGCCTGCTTCTCGGCCTCCTCGACCAGTTTCTCCCCGGCCGCCTGAGCCGCAATTTTGGCCAGCGCACCCTTCTTCGCAGCCTCCTCGACCAATTTGTCCCGCTGCTCCTCGGCCGCCTCGACGAGTTTCCGACCCGCATTTTTGGCCTCCGCGCGGATGTTGTCGGCCTGTTTGGCAATCTCCTCCGAGAGCGATTCGCTGCCCGTGAGTTTCTGGAGCTGTTCGTTGACCACATTGGTCACGGCCTCCTCGACCGCCTCCTTCACCCCGAGCGTGATCTTCGGCGAGGTGAACGTCCCGCCGATATTCACTGCAACCGTCTGCAGAATGCCGCCGCCCGGAATGGCCACCTTCGCCTGGTAGTCGATCGTCTGGTCGAGACCCGTCGAGCCCGAAAGGTTGACGCCCACATCCCCGATATTCAGGTCGAAGGGCTGCGTCGTGATCCGGCCATCCCTGATCGTGAAGCGGATCGACACGTCCCGTGCCTCGATCCGGCGCAGCTTGTCGTTGCCCAGCGCATCGGCCAGGGCATCGAACGCCGCAATATTCTGGATGTCGATATTCTCCGAACGGATCTCACCCGAAGCGGTGAGCGTCTTGAGGTCGGGCGACAGCGCCGCGTCGAGCGTCGTCTGCAGATTCAGCGACAGCGAGTAGTCGCCGCCCGTCTTGGCGAAGATCGGAACCAGCTGCTGCACCATCTCCAACTGCTCGAAGGTCTGCTGGAACGAGGCGTTCGCAAAGTCGGCATCGAGTTTCAGCGACGGATGCGCGGGATCCGCGGCCGTCGAATAGCTGCCCGAAGCCGCAGCCTTGCCCCCGAAGGCCCCCAGCGAAAGCCCGTTGAGCGACAGCGTGCCGTCGGCCATGCGCATCTCGCCCCGGATATTGTCGAAGGTCATCTTCTCGAAGAGAACCTTGTGCAGCTCCGTACTGAGCGAGAGGTTCAGGTTGCGCGGAATCTCCGGAGCCGTCGCAGCCGCCGCGTCGGAAGAGGCCTCCGCAGACTCCTCCGCTTCGGCCGCTGTCTCCCCGCCGTCGGAGAGCGACGACAGGATCTCGTTCAGATCCAGCAGTTCGGACTTCACGTAGAGGCGCCCCGAAAGCGTCTCCTGCCGCAGCAGGTAGCCCAGGTAGCCGCTCAACTGACCGTTGGCCGAGAGGTCGCTCTTCCCGACCGTCAGACCGAACTCCCCGAGGGTCATCGCCGTCGGCGTGATCGTCGCCGCAGCACGCCGGATGTGGACCGGCGGCAGGTTTTCGAGCGTCAGGTCCAGCCCCTCGACCACAAACGTACCCTTGGCGCCGAGCCGCTCGTAGCGGCTCTTCTCGATGTCGGACATCCGCCCCGAGAACTGTACGTCCGCCGTAATGCAGCCCGCCAGCTCGACACCCTTCTCCAGCGGATAGACCTCCTTCACGGAGCTCAGATCGAGCCGTCCGTCGACCCCCGCCCGGAAGGTGGGGTCACTGGCCAGATTCGTGGCATAGAAGGTCGCCGAAACCTTGTTCCCGGCCATCTGAAGCCCGAATTTCGAAAGCTCGACCTCCGTGCGGTCCATCACCCCGCCCGGATTGGCGATCCGTGCCGCCAGGTTGATGTCCGTCACCGCCTTCGGAAGCGACGAATACTGGAAACTGCCGTTGCGGACCTCGCTCTTCACCTCGAAGGCCGGAAGCTCCGAACCGCGCATCTCGCCGCGCGCCCACAGCGACAGCGCCAGTTCGCCGCCCGCCGTCAGGTTCTTGAACTCCCGCGTATAGAAGGCCGGAACGAGCGACAGCACATCCTTGAACTGAACCTCGTCGCAGCCGGCCTTGACATCCATTGCCACGACGTCATCCTTCATCTCGACCCAGCCGTCCAGCCCTACCTGGATGGCGTTCAGCCGCAGCGTATTGTCCGAGAAGGTGAAGCGCCGGTTCGCCAGATCGGCGTCGATCGTCGCCACGAGCTCCGCCTCGGCATCGCTCAACAGCGGAATACCGCCCGACACGAAGTTCGTCCGCTCGGTCTTCAGCCGCAGGTCGAGGTTCGTGCGGTCGGCCGACAGGTCGCCCCGCAGGCGCAGCGTCAACGGATCCGTCGAGAAGCGCATCTTCGTGGAGTCGTCTTCGTAGCGAATCACCGCGCCCGAAATCCGGAAATCCCGGACCGAAAGCCGGAACGACGAGGAACCCTCCGCCGCTTCGGCACTCTCCGCCGCTTCGGCACTCTCCGCCGCCGGGTCCGCTTCCGGAGCCTCCTTCTCCGAAGGTTTCATCACATCCCAGTTCACGGCCCCGTCGGCCAGTTTGCGGGCATGGAGCGCCGGGTCCGCAAGGATCAGCTTCGTCACCTCGAAGCCGCTGTCGCCGAACAACGACATCAGGTTCACGACCACCGAAATGCGGCGCGCCGCAACAACCGTATCGCCTTCGAAACGGTCCACACCCACGAGCGTCAGGCCCTTCAGGTCGACCGAGGCATTCGGAAAATGGCGCAACAGGCTGATGTCGAGTTTTTCGAAATCCAGCTTCGCGGCGAGCACCGCATTGGCTTCCCGCTTCACAATGTCGGCAATCTTGCCCCGAAAGGCCATCGGCACAATCAGTGCGATCGCCAGAATCACCACGATAATCGTGGCCAGAATCTTCACGAACTTTTTCATTCCGTATCCGTTTTACAGACGAAAACCGTGGTTTCCGCTTCGTTGAATCCACATTTCCGATAGAGGGCCCGGGCCGCCCTGCGCAAAGGGTTCGAGGTGAGCTGCACCCGCTCCACGCCCTCGGCCGCCGCCGCTCGCTGCGCCGCACGAACCAAAGCCTCTCCGAGGCCGAGACCCCGCACCGCCGCATCGACCACCACATCCTCGATCCACGCCTTGCGGCCCGACGGCGCATCGTACCACGCCAGCGTCAGCATCCCCACGATCCGCCCCTCCGCCTCGGCAACGAACAGCACCGTCGCGGGGTGCGCGAGCACCGCCCGCAGCCGCGCCTCCGCAAAAGTCCCCAGCCGCGGCGACAACTGCGGCAGCAACGTCTCCAACGAACGCAACAACGCCTCGGAATACTCCGTCACCCGATATACGGAAAGTGGCATCATCCGGCTATTTTTTCACAAAGATAACCTTTTTGCCCGAAACCTTATGGTGTTACGCGGAAAAAAGCGTACTTTTGTCGCGCAACGGTTCCGAACGGCATCCGAACGGATGCAACGGATTAAAAGGGAATGCCGTGTGAATCGGCAACAGTTCCCGCTGCTGTGAGTTACATGCCGCGTTCCGGCACTCTTGGCCACTGTCCCCCGCCTCGGGACGGGAAGGCGCCGGAACGGTAACGAGTCAGAAGACCTGCCGTCGCCTGTCTGCCCGAAAACCCTGCGGAGAATGGGGTCCCAAGCGAGTCCGAACGCCTCTCGACATGCTGCACCCCCCGCACGGAATCCGGGCTGTGACCCAAAAACGGTTCATGACCCGATGAAACGCTCGATGCGATACATACTCTGGAGCCTCGCGCTCCTCGCCGGGGCCTGCATGGAGTACGGACCCCAGTCCGAAGAGGCTTTCAGCCGCTCCGGACGCGGCGTCTTCATCACCTGCGAGGGGAATTTCATGTGGGACAACGCCTCGCTCTCCTACTACGACCCCGAAACCCGCGAGGTCGAAAACGACATTTTCCTCCGTGCAAACGGCATGAAACTCGGAGACGTCGCCCAGTCGATGACCCTCCACGACGGAAAGGGATACCTCGTGGTCAACAATTCGGGCGTGATCTACGTCATCGACCCCGCCACGTTCCGCATCACCGGGCTCATCGAGGAGGTCGTGTCGCCCCGCTACATCCACTTCGTCGACGAACAGACCGCCTACGTCACCGACCTCTACGACCCGCGCATCTCCGTCGTCGACACACGCACCAACCGAATCCGCTCGCGCATCGACATGAACGGACACCGCTCCACCGAGCAGATGGTGCAGGTCGGAAACCGCCTCTTCGTCAACTGCTGGTCCTACGACAACAAGATCCTCGTCGTCGATACCCAAACCGAACGCCTGGTCGATTCGCTCACCGTGGGCTGGCAGCCCAACTCGCTGCTGCTCGACGGAAACGGAAAACTCTGGACCGCCACCGACGGCCGCGACGGCGAAGCCCCGGCACTGTGGCGCATCGATCCCGCAACGCTGCAGGTCGAACGGAAATTCGAACTCCCGGCCGATATGCCCCCGTCGAAACTCACGCTCGACGAGCGCAACAACCGCATCTACTTTATCGCCCGCGACGTCTGGCGCATCGAGGCCGATGCGGAGTCGCTCCCCACGGAGCCCTTCCTCCCCTATGCCGGGACCCTCTATTACGGGCTGGGCGTCGACCCCGACACGGCGGAGCTCTACGTCGCCGATGCCATCGACTACGTCCAGCACGCCGCCGTCTACCGGTTCTCACCCGACGGCCAGGCCGTCGATACGCTCCGCGTGGGAATCATCCCCGGCTCCTTCTGTTTCAAACGTCAATAAACAACAGACTCCATGAAAAAATACACCCTTCTCCTGCTCCTGGCCTCGGCCTGCAATTCGAGCGAGACAATCACCACCTCGCGCATCGAGGAGGCCGCCTCGCGCGTCCTCGAATACACCCCCGCCCCCGGGCAGTTCATCAACAACCCCCTGGCCGGATTCCCCGCCGACACGCCGATCACCTCCCCCGCCGAGGCCGTCGCCTACACCTCGGCCCGGCTCGCACTGGGCGGAGAACCCGACGCCGGAGCCGAAACCGTCTCCTACGGTTACGTCTCCCTCGGAGGCTGGGGCGGGTACATCGTCCTCGGATTCGACACCCCCGTCCCCAATACGGGCGACTACGACCTCTACGTCACCGGAAACTCCTTCAACGGCTCCTCCGAACCGGGAATCGTCTGGGTGGCGCAGGATGCCGACGGCGACGGATCGCACATCGGAGAGACCTGGTACGAACTCAAAGGCAGCGAGTACGCCAATCCGAAGACCCGCTTCGGCTATGAGGTAACCTATGTCGAACAGCCAGACGGCACCGTCGCCTGGACCGACAACGACGGCGGAGAGAACACAATCGACCGCGTCTTTCTCCACACGCAGAGCTACGTTCCGGCCTGGGTGCAGCCGTTGACCTACACCGGGACCCGACTCCCGAACAATGTCGATCAGGATAAAGAGACAGGCATCTATGACATGTGGGCCTTCGCCTGGGGATATGTCGACAACGCCTCGACGATCGACGGCGCGGGGACGAAAAACCGCTTCAAGATCTCGAATGCCGTGGATGCCGACGGAAACCCCGCCAACCTCCGCCAGATCGACTTCGTGAAGATCCAGACCGGCGTGAACTGCAAGGCCGGAAACAACGTGGGCGAAATCTCCACCGAGGTGTGCGCCGTCGGCTGCTACCGCACCGTCACCCGAACCGAATAAGTCCGACGTGCTGCGCTCCGCCGCCATACTCCTCACGCTCCTCTGTGCCGGGCCCGCCCTCGCACAGCGAGACTCCACGGCCCGCACCATCGACATCGAACGGGTCGAGATCGCCGGAGTGCGCCCCATGAAGGAGATCGGCGTGCAGCGCACCGTGCTCGACAGCGCCATCCTGCGCGAAAACATCTCCTCGTCGCTGGCCGACGCCCTGAGCGCCGGATCGACCATCTTCATCAAATCCTACGGCCGCGCGACGCTCGCCACGGCCTCGTTCCGCGGCACGGCGCCCTCCCACACGCAGGTCACCTGGAACGGCATGAAGATGAACTCCCCGATGCTCGGGCAGGTCGACTTCTCGCTCATCCCCTCCTACTTCGTCGACGACGCCTCGATCTACCACGGCGCCAGCTCCGTGGGGATCACCGGAGGCGGGCTGGGCGGTGCCGTCACCCTGGGGACCAAGGAACCCGAAACCCCCGGATTCTCGATGCGGTACGTGCAGGGAATCGGGTCGTTCACCACCTTCGACGAGTTCCTCCGCCTGAGCTACCGCGGCGAGCGCTGGAGCTCCTCGACCCGCGTGCTGGTGAGCACCTCGGAGAACAATTTTCGATACCGCAACTACGATTCGAAGCAGTTCGTCACCGATGCCAACGGGCAGATCGTCGACGACTACTACCCCCTGCAACGCAACCGCAACGGGGCCTTCCGCGACCTGCACGTCCTGCAAGAGCTTTACTACACCTCGCGGCAGGGCGACCGTTTCTCACTCGCGGCCTGGTATCTCGACACCGACCGCGGACTGGCCCTGCTCTCCTCGGACCGCAACTCCACGCGCGAAAAGCGCAACTCGCAGACCGAACGCACGCTGCGGGCCGTCGCCGCCTGGGACCGGCTCTTCGGAGCGGTCAAGACCGGCGTGCGCGCCGGATACACCTACGACGACCTGCGCTACCTGATGGAGTCCGATCCCGACGGGCTGGGGAACTTCACCCCCGTGACCGACGCCCGGAGCCGCATCCACACCTTTTTCGCCCGCGCCGAGGCCGAATACGCCCCGAACGAAAAGTGGATGTTTTCGGCCAACCTCTCGGCTCACCAGCACCGTGTCCACAGCGGCGACCTCTCGCTCATCGACGCCACCTCGGGGCGCCGCGCCGACACGCTCTACCGTCAGGAACGCTTCGAGCTCTCGGCCTTCGCGTCGGCCAAGTGGCGCCCCACACCGCGGTTGGGCATCGCCGCCGACCTCCGCTGGGAGCTCTACGGCGACCGCACCACGCCCCTCATTCCGGCGCTGTTCGTCGAC
>CALUMM010000059.1 GCA_944321755.1 uncultured Alistipes sp. | reverse complement strand
ACGGGAGCAACCGTCGGCGGTGCCATCCGCTACAATGAGGAGAAGGTCAACCGCGGGCAGGCCGAGGTGCTCTTCTGGCATCGGATGCTCGACCCGTTCGATACTGCAGGCCGCATGAGCCACGAGCGGTGCATGGCCAGCTTCGAACCCTTTCTACAGGCCAATCGGCGCACGACCAACACGGTCTTCCACGTCTCGCTGAACCCCTCGCCCGAGGATCGTCTGACCGATGAGCAACTGGGCGAGATCGCCCGTGAATACATGGAGCGGATGGGATACGGCGAACAGCCCTATATCGTCTTCAAACATGGAGACATTGCGCGCGAACATCTGCACATTGTCTCATTAAGGGTCGATTCGACGGGCCGGAAGATCTCCGACTCGCACGAGTATGATCGTTCGATGTCGATCCTGCGGGATCTCGAACGAAAATACGGACTTCACCCGAGTATCAAAGGCCAGGAGCTACAAGACCGGGAGGGATTGCACAAGGTGGATTATCAGAAGGGAGATGTCAAGCAGCAGGTCTCCTCCACCGTAAGGTCGTGCCTGCGGCATTACCTGTGCGCTTCTTTTGGCGAGTGGCGGACGCTGCTGGAAGCCTTCAACGTCTCGGCCGAAGAGCGGACCGGCACCATCGGCGGACGTGATTATGCCGGGATGATTTACGGGGCGCTGACCAATGACGGCTATGGCATCGGGACGCCGTTCAAGTCGAGCCGGATCGGGAAGGATGTCGGATATGAGGCCCTGCAACGCTATTACGAGCGATCGAAAACGGCCTTGAAGGAGCCCGGAGTACTTGATGAGTTGCGGGAAAAGATTGCGGATGGCATGGCGCGGTGTTCCAGCCGGGCGGAGTTCTGCGATCGGCTGCACGACAAGGGCGTTGATGCGGTATTCCGCCTTAATGCTGCAGGACGGATCTATGGTGTAACCTTTATCGACCATGAGCAGGGAATCGTAGCCAACGGCTCCCTGCTGGGCCGGAGTTTCACGGCCAACGCCTTCGAACAGCAGTTCCATGCTGAAGCAAAGGGTGGGGGCGTTTTTCAGGAATCCTCGGGGCAGACGCAATCTTCCTCAAAAGAATCTTTCCGGTCGGGTCAGTCGTTCCATCCGTTGGACGCTGTTCTGGGATTAGTCGATGTACAAACCTACGAAGAGCAACAACAGCAGATTCGGAAAAGGAAGAAAAGGTCCATGAATCGGCGCTGATCCAACCTCATTTTATACTACACAGGCACAATGAATACCCGTCACTGCCGCCCGATCCAGCAAGATAGCCACCCCATGCAAAGATGCCAAAAGAACTGCTCTTGTCCTCGTTTGCACAGGGCGGCCTTGTCTCTTTTGCTGTCCGGGCGTTCCGAAAATTCCTCAAATGTTCCGACGGGCTACAACGCCATATTTTCAGCAACGACCTCCATGTCGCGCATGATTGACGAGTCGAGGACCTTCGCATAGCGGCGCGTCATGTTGACATTGGCATGGCCGAGCATCTTGGCGACGTTGTCGATCGTGGCGCCACTGGCCAGCGTCAGGGTTGCAAACGTATGGCGCGCACAGTGAGTCGAAAGATTCTTGCGGATGCCGCAGATGTCGGCCAACTCCTTCAAATAGGAGTTCATCTTCTGGTTGCTGCATACGGGAAGCAGCACGCCGTGCGTCTGGCAGTATGGGTGATCCTTGTAACGGTCGAGGATCTTTTGCGCCTCATCGAGCAGCGGAATGTTGCACATGTTCTTGGTCTTCTGCCGCGCCTTGCGAATCCAGATCTTGCCGTGGATATCCGCCACCAGATGTTCCGCCTTGAGCTGTTGCACGTCCGTAAAGGCCAGCCCCGTCAGACAGCAGAAACAGAAGATGTCGCGGACCTGCGCCAATCGAGGGATCGAGATCTCCTTGTGGAGCATTGACAAAAATTCCTGTTTCTCCAAAAAAGGTCGGTCGACCGGCTCCATGTGGATATGTTTGCCGTGAAACGGGTCCTTCGGAACCCATCCGTTGCTTTGCGCGATGCGGATGATCTTCTTGAAGTTTTTCAGATTCTTCATCACCGTATTGTGAACGCATCGTCTCTCGGTCTTCATGTAGAACTCATAATCCTCGACCAAATGGACCGGCAATTCGTCCAGATAGAGATCCTCGGAACCATACTCCTTTAGCAGAAATTCGCCCGTGATACGCATCAGACTCTCGTAACGCTGCACGGTCGAAGCGGTGAAGTCGATTCCGATCAAAGCCCGGCACCGTTTGTTGTGTTCCCGAAAGACCTCCATCAGGGTGTGGCGTTCGGGAAGGTCCTTGCCCAGGTAGCGATCCATGATCCCCGTAGCCGTAATCTCTTTCCCTTCCGCTTCCAGCGTGCGTCGCGTCTGCGCAATGTTGTACGAGATGGCCTCCAGCAGCCGGTTGATCTCACGGCCTTCCCGGTTATTTTCCACAGCCTTGCCACGGGATTGATTCCAATACCGGGGCAAGATGCGGGCCCGGGCACAAACTTCGGCACGCCTGCCGTTGACTGTGAGGCGTACATAAATCGGCGCTTTCCCATCCTTGTCGATCCGGGTTTTGCGCAGGTAGTAAATCAGCGTGCAGGTTGTCCTTTCCATAACATCGTATTTACAGGTTGCAAAATTACTTTCAAGAGCCTTTTGCGTCAAGATGAAATACGATGCAAATCAATGAGTTAAACGCTTATTCGGTGGACGGTTTGGCCCTCGGAAAAAGTCCACCGATTTGGACACCCTCGGCCGGTTGTTCTTTGCTTTCTCATGCAGATAATCCCAAAACAAAAAGCCTCGTAAACTCTTCGTTTACAAGGCTTTTGCTTCATTTAATCCGACTTTTCGCCGTCTTTTGCTTTCGTGGGCCTTTCTCCGGCCCCCTCTTTGGCGGTGCGTAGGGGACTCGAACCCCTGACCCCGTGCGTGACAGGCACGTATTCTAACCAGCTGAACTAACGCACCCCTTTTCGGTATTGCGAGTGCAAAGATAGTGCATTTTTTTGAATCGGCAAGCGTTTCAGGCTTTTTTGAAGAAAGAAAATTGCACGCTTCCGTAACTCCTTAATTGCCAGAACTCCGGATAATCCTTAAAATCCATTTTTTTCGAATGTTCGAAAATCAGCAGCCCGTCCTGACGCAGCAGATTGCGGTCCAACACCTCCCGAATGACCGATTCACTCCCTTCGAGATCGTAGGGAGCATCCGAAAAAATGATATCGAACTGCTTGGAGCAGCTTTTCAGATAGAGGAAGACGTTGGCCTTGACGGGATGGAGGTTTTCGATTCCCAGGTTCCGGGCCGTTTGCCGGATAAAGTCGTAATGCACGGGGTTGATCTCCACGGAGGTGACGCTCCGGGCGCCTCGCGACGCGAATTCGTAGCTGATCGACCCGGTTCCGGCGAAGAGGTCCAGGACGTCGCACTCCTCGAAATCGACCAGATTGTTCAACACGTTGAAAAGATTCTCCTTGGCGAAATCGGTCGTAGGCCTTGCCTTGAGATTCCGCGGGGGATTGATCGCCCGACCCTTGTATTTTCCGCTGATTATTCGCATGTCACGGTTTTGAATTTTTTCCCGAACCATTTGCGGAACTCCCTGTCGTCGTGTCCGGCGAGTCTCAGGTCGTATTCCGCGAGCGGGAAGTGTTGTGCGAGCCGTTCGATGAAATAGGTTGTTTCCTCGGGGCTGGGGGCCGGGATCACCTCGGCGAACTGCAGTACGCCGTCGCGGTATATTTTCGTATAGAGCAGGTTTTCCCGGCGGGCGATCCAGATTGTTTTTTCGCGTTTTTCAGGTTCTTGGAGCAGGGGAGTCGAGTAGTCCAGCCGTCCGGAGTATCGGGTTTCGAGTTGTTCGAGCATGGCCCGATCCACGGCAACCAGCGCCATGACACCGTTTTGGGGTTTGCAGCAGACGACTTGTTCATCGTCATGGGCCGGGGTTCCGTTTGCGGCGAGGAGTTCGCGGGCGGCCTGGGGGTCGAAGAGGTGCTCCGGGACGAGCAGGGTGCGGGGGAGGATGAGTTCCACCTCCAGTGTTTCATCGCCTTCGGCCGCGGGCCATCGGGCAGGCTCGGGACGTGAAAAAGAGTGTCCATCCAACGACTGCTGAATGGACACTCCGAAGGGTGAGGATGCGGAATTACTCCCAGTTACCTGCTTCATTGTTACCGGCATCCATGGAACCGAACTTGAGTCCGGCATAACGGTTGAAGTTGTTCTCCTCGTCGTCGATGAGGTTGATGACCTCCTGGCGGTAAGCGACCGTATCGAGGAACATCTTGTAGGGAGCGCGGCACTCTACGACGGGGATTACGACTTTGGATTCGGTGGTGATGATACCTGCCTCCAGGATGAACTGAGCCTTGTTGTCGGTACCGGGGATGTATCGGAAAGCCTGGACATCTTCACGGGAGAGTTTTTTGGGTGCGAAGATGGTATCGATGACTGCGATTTTGAACTTTTCGACATTCTTGCGGCCCGATTTTTTCAGCATGGCCATAGCGACGGAGTCATCTTCGTCGACGATCTTTCGTTCGAGTTCGAGGGTATCGGTCAGGACGAAAGCCTCCAGGGTATCGAAGCTGGCGGTAAAGCGCTGATACTTGGTTTTGAAGGCGCGTTCTGCGGTACGGATGTCCTGCAGGCGTTCGATGACCAGCGCTTTTTTGGCCTTGGTTTCCTGTTCGAACCGGATCGGGGTTGAGATCTGGTCGTAAATGACATAAACCAGTCCGATGATAGCTACGGCAAGAATGATTTGAAAGAGTTTTTTCATTTTATAAGATATTTGTTGTTAATTTTGCACGGTAAATCAGCGCCACATGTTCAGCACACGTATTGCGACCCAAATTTACGGTAAAATTTGTTTCGAAACAACTCCCGGGCAAAAAAAAATCATAGAAAAATTGTCTGAATACCTTTCGGATGGGGATTTTTCGAAGATTTTCGTCTTGAACGGCTATGCGGGTACAGGCAAGACGACGTTAGTGGGGGCATTGGTCGGGGCGCTCAAGGATTTGGGGATCAAGTCCGTATTGCTGGCGCCGACGGGTCGTGCGGCGAAGGTTCTGGCGCGGTACGCGGGGGAGAAGGCGCTTACGATCCACAAACGGATCTACCGTCAGCGGACGAATGCGGATTACGAATCGAAATTCTCTCTGAATCTGAATCCCGAGCGGGGCGCCGTATTCATTGTGGACGAGGCATCGATGCTTTCGGACCGGAGTTCGGAGGGGTCGGTATTCGGCAGCGGGTCGCTGCTTGCGGATCTGGTGGCGTATGTGCGTTCGGGCCGCGGTTGCCGTTTGATTCTGGTGGGGGACAGTGCTCAGCTGCCGCCGGTCGGGAGTGATTTCAGTCCGGCGCTGGACCCTGCGGCGCTGTCGGCCTACGGGGAGGTTGTCTACGGGACGATGGACGAGGTGGTTCGCCAGGAGTCCGAATCGGGCATCCTCTTCAATGCGACACTGGTTCGGTGTATGCTTGAGAACGGGCTTTACGAGATTCCGCATTTCGAGCTGGACTTTCCGGACATCGAGGCGATCGACGGCGGGGAGTTCCTGGAGCGGCTGGAGGATTGCTATGCCCGCTACGGTCGAGACGAAACGATCGTCATCACGCGCTCGAACCGCCGGGCAAACCGTTATAACGAAGGGATCCGCCGGAATGTCCTGTATGCCGAGGAGGAGATCGAGAGCAACGACATGCTGATGGTGGTGAAGAACAACTACTATTTTCCGGAGCATACGCAGGATTGCCCGATGAACTTCATTGCCAACGGGGACATAGCCCGGCTGAAGCGTCTGGGTCGATTCGAGGAGTTCTACGGATTTCGTTTTGCGAATGCGGTTCTTTCGTTTCCGGACTACGACGATGCGGAGCTCGACTGCAAGATCCTGCTGGACACGCTGGCGTCGGAATCTCCGTCGCTGACGCGGGAGGAGTCGACGCGGCTTTTCTACGAGGTGGAGAAGGACTACACGGAGATCCGGAGCAAGTTGAAACGGTTCCGTGAAATCCGTGAGAATCCGCATTTTAACGCCCTTCAGATCAAGTTTTCCTACGCCGTGACGTGCCACAAGGCGCAGGGCGGACAGTGGCGAGCGGTTTTTGTGGACCGTTGCCTGTTCGGGGACGAGCCGATGACGCGGGACCTGCTGCGGTGGCTCTATACGGCGCTGACGCGCGCCACGGACAAATTGTATCTGGTCAATTTCGACAAGGCATTTTATGAATAGCGAACGACACCCTTTGCAACCGTTTTTACCGTCGGGGGCTCGGATTCTGCTGCTGGGGAGTTTTCCGCCGCAGCGGAAACGCTGGTCGATGGAGTTTTTCTACCCGAACCTGCAGAATGACATGTGGCGGGTTGTCGGGGTGCTCTTTTTCGGGGATCGGGAGCACTTCCTGACGGCGGACCGCAAGGCTTTCGACCGGGCGCGCATCGAAGCGTTCTGCCGCGAGCGGGGAATCGCTCTTTACGATACGTCGGAAGAGGTAATCAGACTGAAAAACAACGCTTCGGATGCGTCACTTCAAGTGGTTCGCGAAGTGGATCTCGGGGGTCTTCTGGCGCAAATTCCGGCGTGCCGGACGATCGTCGCCACGGGCGGGAAATCGGCCGAGACGCTGAGCCGGATCCTGGGCTGCGAACTTCCTGCCGTGGGCGAATGGACCCGGGCCGCGTATGGGGGCCTGGAGCTGCAGGTTTGGCGGATGCCCTCCACGTCGCGGGCCTTTCCGCGCCCGGTGGAGTGGAAGGCGGAATTTTACCGCCGGGTCTTCTCCGCTGCGGGAATCTTCTGAGCCGCCGCGGGGCGCTGCGGAGCTTCCGCGGCCTCCGAAAAGCCGAAAGACCTCTCCCTGCCGATCTTCACCCCTCCCCGGGCTTCTCTGAGCCGTTTCGGGGCTTCCGCTGCTTCCGAAAAGCCGAAAGACCTCCTGCTGATCTCCGCGGACAGGTTTCTCAGCTCCGACCCTGGCCGCCGCGGGGCGCTGCCGGGCTTTTCAGACCCGGAATCCCCGAAAACCCCGCAGGGTTGAAAGAACCTTTACGGACCGTCGCGGAGGGGTTTCTCTGCCCGGGCCCTGGCTGCCGCGGGAGGGAAAAAAGCTGGAAAAAGGTCGAAAAAAATTCGAACCGGGACTTTGCACGGCATCCGAAAAAGCCCTATCTTTGTGTGTCAAAATTATACCTTTTCCGCTTTGGCTTCAGATCAGAAAATTGAGAAGAAAGAGAACAAGAAATATGTCGAGACACCCTTGATGAAGCAGTATTACGCGATCAAGGCGGTGCATCCCGACGCCATTCTGCTTTTCCGCGTGGGGGACTTCTACGAGACGTTCGGGGACGACGCCATCAAGGCGAGCGGCATCCTGGGCATCACGCTCACACGGCGGGCAAACGGAGCCGCCTCCTACGTGGAGCTGGCGGGTTTTCCGTACCATGCGATCGACAGCTACCTTCCGAAGCTGGTGCGGGCCGGCGAGCGGGTTGCGATCTGCGAGCAGTTGGAGGACCCGAAACTGGTCAAGGGGTTGGTCAAGCGGGGCGTCATCGAACTGGTGACGCCGGGTATCGTCCTCGGGGACAACATCCTGGCCAACAAGGAGAACAACTACATCGCGTCGGTCTACTTCGGTCGCCAGACGACGGGCGTTGCCTTTCTGGACATCTCGACGGGCGAGTTCTACGTGGCCGAAGGTACGGACGGCTACGTGGATAAGCTGATCTCGAATCTCCAGCCGAAAGAGGTTGTTTATCAGCGAGGTTGCGAGGATCATTTCACGCAGGCCTTCGGGTCGCGGCTCTACACCTACCGGCTCGACGAATGGGTCTTTTCCGAGGAGGTCAACCGCGAAAAACTCTGCAAGCAGTTCGGCACGCAGTCGCTCAAGGGCTTCGGCATCGACCACTTCACGAGCGGCATTTCGGCCGCGGGGGCGATCCTCTACTACCTGGAGTTCACCGAACACCGGGATACAGAACATATCGCCTCAATCTCACGCATCGACCAGAACGACTACGTCTGGGTAGACAAGTTCACGATCCGCAACCTGGAGCTCTTCTCGTCGAACGGCGCCCGGGAGAAGTGCAGTTTTGCGGATGTCATCGACCGCACGCTGACGCCGATGGGCGGACGGCTGCTGAAACGCTGGATCGCCATGCCGATCAAGGACCCCGCAAAGATCAACGAACGGCTGGATGTCGTGGAGCGCTTCACGAAGGATGCCGACCTGGCGGATACGGTCCGGGAGCAGGTCGCGCTGGTCGGGGACCTGGAGCGGATTGCGGGACGGATTGCCGCCCAGCGGGTTACGCCGCGGGAGCTGGTCCAGCTGAAGAACTCGCTCACGGCGATCGAGACGCTGAAGGCGGCGCTGGAGTCTACGGACGACGAACGCCTGCACGCCCTGGCCGCACAGATCGACATTCTGTCAGAGATCCGCGACCGGATTGCGCGGGAGATCTACCCGGACCCGCAGAACAACCAGATCCAGAAGGGCGGCGTCATTGCCGACGGCGTGGACCCCGAGCTGGACGACCTGCGGCGCATCGCGCTGCACGGCAAGGACTACCTGGCGCGAATCCAGCAGCGGGAGAGCGAGGAGACGGGCATTCCGTCACTGAAGATCAGCTACAACAACGTCTTCGGCTACTACATCGAGGTGCGCAACACGCACAAGGACAAGGTTCCCGAGACGTGGATCCGCAAGCAGACGCTGGCGAATGCCGAACGCTATATCACCGAGGAGTTGAAGGAGTACGAGGAGAAGATCCTCGGGGCAGAGGAGAAGATGCTCGTGCTGGAGCAGCGGATCTATGCCGAGATCCTGGCCTTTATCTGCGGGTCGCTGACTCCGATGCTGCGGGATGCGGCGGCCGTGGCGCGGATCGACTGCCTGCAGTCGTTTGCGCGGCTGGCTGTCGAGCGGCACTACGTGCGTCCGGTTCTCGACGACGGCAAACGCATCGAGATCAAGCAGGGCCGCCACCCGGTGATCGAGACGCTGATGCCGGTGGGCGAGGAGTACATCCCGAACGACGTGATGCTCGACGACCAGAAGCAGCAGATCATGATGATCACCGGACCGAACATGTCGGGTAAATCGGCGCTGCTGCGCCAGACGGCCCTGATCATCCTGATGGCGCAGATGGGCTCGTTCGTTCCGGCCAAGTCGGCGCATATCGGCGTTGTGGACAAGATTTTCACGCGCGTGGGGGCCTCGGACAACATCTCGCAGGGCGAATCGACCTTCATGGTGGAGATGCTGGAGTCGGCGAGTATTCTGAACAACATTTCGGACCGGAGCATCGTGCTGCTGGACGAGATCGGACGCGGGACGAGCACCTACGACGGCATCTCGATCGCGTGGGCGATGGTCGAGTACCTGCACAACCACCCGACGGCGCGAGCCAAGACGCTCTTTGCGACGCACTACCACGAGCTGAACGAGATGGAGCAGATGTGCCCGCGGGTGAAGAACTACCACGTTTCGGTGAAGGAGATGGGCAACCAGATCGTCTTCCTGCGCAAGCTGGAGCGGGGCGGTACGGAGCACTCGTTCGGTATCCACGTGGCGCGGATGGCGGGAATGCCGGCGTCGGTGGTGGCGCGTGCGGACGAGATTCTGCGCAATCTGGAGCTGGTCTACGGCAACAACGAAATCGTCCCGAGCCGGAGCCTGAAGGACCGGGGCAGGAAGTCGGCGGCCCAGGCGGTGAAGGAGGCGGCCGAGAGCGGCATTCCGCAGAACATGCAGTTGTCGATGTTCCAGTTGGACGACCCGGTGCTGGTCCAGATCCGGGACCAGATCAAGGGGATCGACATCAATGCACTGACCCCTTTGGAGGCGCTGAACAAGCTGAACGAGATCAAGAAGATCACGGGATTGTAAACTGTTGTGGAACGTATACTGAAAAGCCCCAAACCTGTAATGTTTGGGGCTTTTCTTTTGGCGGCAGTTTTTGCGTAGCGCAGTTTTTTCCGCACCTTATCCGCGTTCGATCAGCGATCGGATGCTCTGAATAAGCATGGCCACGGCCACGGAGTTGAACCCGCCCTCGGGGATGATGACGTCGGCATACTTCTTCGAGGGTTCGACGAATTCGTCGTGCATGGGCTTCACCGTGGAGGTGTACTGCGTGATGACGGACTGCATCGTGCGGCCGCGTTCGCAGACGTCGCGCAGGATTCGCCGTGCGAGCCGGATGTCGGCATCCGTATCGACATAAACCTTGATATCCATCAGGTCGCGCAGCTCCTTGTTCTCGAAGATGAGGATTCCGTCGACGATAATGACCTTCGAGGGTTTGACGCTGACGGTCTCCGGCATCCGGTCGTGGTCGACGAACGAGTAGACCGGGTGCTCGATCGGAACGTTGTTTTTCAGGGCCTTGATGTGCTCGACGAGCATATCGGTATCGAAGGCCTGGGGGTGGTCGTAATTGAGTTTGGTGCGCTCCTCGTAGGTGAGTTCGGGATGCGCCTTGTAGTAGTAGTCGTGGCAGAGCGTAGCGACGTCATCTCCCTCGAATGCCTCCTGCAGCCGTTTCACGAGGGTTGATTTTCCCGATCCGGTACCTCCGGCGACTCCGATAACCGTGACTTTCATGACGTTTCGATCGTTTTAGGGTGGTCTGATGGTTCAAAAAAAGGACCGCCCACGTTGCCGGGGGCAGTCCTTTTCCGTAAATTAAGCGTCGATATTGGCGTAATGGGCGTTGCGCTCGATGAACTCGCGGCGGGGCGGCACGTCGTCGCCCATGAGCATCGAGAAGATGCGGTCGGCTTCGGCGGCATTTTCGATGTTCACCTGGCGGAGGATCCGCGTGTCGGGGTTCATCGTGGTCTCCCACAACTGGTGAGCGTTCATCTCGCCGAGACCTTTGTAGCGCTGGACGTGGGCACCCTTGCCGAATTCGGCGGTGATTTCGTCGCGCTCCTTTTCGGTCCAGCAGTAACGCTCCTGCTTGCCCTTCTTGACGAGGTAGAGGGGCGGGGTGGCGATGTAGACGTGGCCGTTCTCGATGAGCTCCTTCATCTTGCGGAAGAAGAAGGTCAACATCAGCGTGGCGATGTGGCTACCGTCGACATCGGCATCGGTCATGATGATGATCTTGTCATAACGCAACCCTTCGAGGTTCAGGGCCTTGGAGTCCTCCTCGGTGCCGATCTTGACGCCCAGGGCGAGGAACATGTTCTTGATCTCCTCGTTCTCCCACATCTTGTGCTCCTGGGCCTTCTCGATATTCAGGATCTTGCCTCGCAGCGGCATGATGGCCTGGAAGTTGCGGTCGCGGCCCGACTTGGCGGTACCGCCTGCGGAGTCACCCTCGACGAAGAAGATCTCGGCGACGGAACGGTCGCGGCTCGTACAGTCGGCGAGTTTTCCGGGGAGTCCCGATCCGGAGAGGACGGTCTTCCGCTGGACGAGTTCGCGGGCGTGACGCGCGGCGTGGCGGGCCGTAGCGGCAAGGATGACCTTCTGCACGATGGCGCGGGCATCCTTGGGGTTCTCTTCGAGGTAGTTTCCCAGGGCTGCGGCCATGGCCTGGTCGACGGCTGCGGCGACCTCGTCGTTTCCGAGTTTGGTCTTGGTCTGGCCTTCGAACTGGGGCTCGGCGACCTTCACCGAGACGACGGCCGTCAGACCTTCGCGGAAATCGTCGCCGTTGATGTCGAACTTCAGCTTGGCGAGCATTCCCGAATCCTCGGCGTACTTCTTGAGCGTGCGGGTCAGGGCGCGGCGGAATCCCGTAAGGTGCGTACCGCCCTCGATGGTATTGATGTTGTTGACGTAGGAGTGTACGTTCTCCGAGAAGGAGTCGTTGTACTGCATGGCGACCTCGACGGGGACCCCGTTCTTTTCGGTATCGAGGTAGATGATCTGCTCGATGATCGGCGTGCCGCGCGTGGCGTCGAGGTACTTGACAAACTCCTTCAGCCCCTCTTCCGAATAGAAGTGGTCTTCACGCAGCTTGCCTTCGTCGTCGGGGCGGCGGTCATAGAGGTTGAGCCGGATTCCCTTGTTCAGGAAGGCCAGTTCGCGCAGGCGGTTGGCCAGGATGTCGTACTTGTATTCGGTGGTATGGGTAAAGATTTCGGCGTCGGGCTTGAAGGTGACGATCGTACCGCGGTCCGTGCATTCTCCGACGACCTCGACTTCGGAGGTTGGTTTTCCCTTGGAGTAGGACTGGCGGAAGATCTTGCCTTCGCGGTGGATTTCGGCGATAAGGAGTGTCGAGAGGGCGTTGACGCACGAGACGCCGACGCCGTGGAGGCCTCCGGAGACCTTGTAGCTGCCCTTGTCGAACTTGCCTCCGGCGTGGAGCACCGTCAGGACGACTTCGAGGGCCGATTTCCCCTCTTTTTCATGGAATCCGGTAGGGATGCCTCGACCGTTGTCACGCACGGTGATGGAGTTGTCCTCGTTGATCGTGACGTCGATATCGGTGCAGTATCCGGCGAGGGCTTCGTCGATGGAGTTGTCGACGACCTCGTAGACGAGGTGGTGGAGGCCCTTTTCGCCGATGTCGCCGATGTACATGGCGGGGCGTTTGCGCACGGCTTCGAGTCCTTCGAGGACCTGGATGTTCGACGCGGAATATGCTTCTTCCTGTTTCTTAACGTTTTCTTGTTCGGTGCTCATTTCAGCGGTTTCAAATATCGTACAAATGTACGAAAAATTTCGGATTTATCAAGGGGTCCGGAGCGTTATTTGCGCCTTTCCGGGCCGCCCGGAGTTTGGCTGGAGCGCGCTGCCGAGGCGGGATATCGGCGACCGGCCGCAACCCCGTCCGATACGGACCGGACTAAGCCAGTTCGGCCGTGAGATCGACTTCGCGGATCTTTCCCTGGGCGAAGAGGATGGCGCGGGCGGGGTAGTTTTCGATCAGCGAGGTGTTGTGGGTCGACATCACCACGGCGCATCCGTTTTCGGCGATCCGTCGGAACAGTTTCATGATTCCGTCCGCGGTCACGGGGTCGAGGTTTCCGGTGGGTTCGTCGGCCAGCAGCACCTGGGGGTCGTTAAGCAGCGCGCGGGCAATCACCAGCCGCTGCTGTTCGCCTCCGGAGAGTTCGAAGGGCATCTTGTAGCTTTTGGATCCGAGTTCGACCAGCCCGAGGACCTTGTCGATGCGTTCGCGGATCTCGTGTTCGTGTTTCCAGCCGGTGGCCTTCATCACGTAGTAGAGGTTCATGAAGACGTTGCGGTCGGTGAGGAGCTGGTAGTCCTGGAATACGATTCCGATGCGGCGGCGCAGGTGGGGAATGTCGCGGCGGCGGAGTTTTCGCAGGTCGAACCCGGCGACTTCGCCTTCACCGGTCAGGAGCTGCATTTCGGCGTAGAGGGTTTTCAGCAGTGAGCTTTTTCCGCTTCCGACGCGCCCGATCAGGTAGACGAATTCGCCGGGCCGGACGGCGAGGTTTACGTCCGAGAGGACCATTTCGCCCTGTCGGAGGAGTTTTTTTTCGGAGACGCTTCCGAAGGGATCGTCGGCGTGGTAGATGGCTACGTTGCGGAGTTTTACGACGTATTTGCTGTCCATGGTTGTCGCGGTTTTCGGAAAACAAATATAGGAAAAATATCCGGAACGGGGAGCGTGGCGGGAAAAAACGAAAAAAATGTATTATCTTTGCGGGGTCTACGGTCGGCTTCGCCGCAGAATCCGGGGGTGCCCGGTTTTGACAGCAGGCAGAGTTTGATGGTAAGCACGCCGAGCGCTGTGTGGCGGCTCGTAAATCCCGACGCTCGAACTATAAATGGCAATAACAGCTACGCACTCGCTGCCTAATTTTCAAGGAAAATTGGCTTAATCGCCGGAGCCCAGGAGCTTTGGCGACGAGTATCCCGGAGAGGTGTTCCGCTCTTTAATGCCTTTCCATACGGGGTATCATTCATTTGGAGATAGTGCACCGGCAGTCCCGGCCGGTGTGCGAAAATCAAGGGACTGGGCCTTGCACTGGGTTGCCGCCTGCCAGGTGCGAGGAGAAGGACCAAACGGCGGCTAAGCGTGTAGAAAGCTTTCGGGTTCCCTGTTTGGACGCGGGTTCGACTCCCGCCACCTCCACAAGACGATCGACATCTTCTTGACAGCCAAGAGGATGTCGATCTTCATTTTGCGGATTTCCGCAGTTTTTCTGCAACGGCGCCACGGATCCGGCA
>CALUMM010000058.1 GCA_944321755.1 uncultured Alistipes sp. | reverse complement strand
AAACAGTCGATCCGCAACCTGGCGGCGTGCGGCATCCACATCATCACCTACAACTTCATGCCGGTGCTGGACTGGACGCGCACGAACCTTGCCTACGAGCTTCCCGACGGGTCGCGGGCGCTGCGCTTCGAGCGGGCGGCCTTCGTGGCCTTCGACCTCTTCATCCTGAAGCGCCCGGGCGCCGAGCAGGAGTACAGCGAGGCGGAGCGTGCCGCCGCAAAAGCGCGCTACGAGCGGATGGACGCCGCGGAGATCGAACTTATCACGCGGAACATGATCGCCGGGCTTCCGGGTTCGGAGGAGAGCTTCACGCTGGAGCAGTTCCAGAAGGAGCTGGACCGTTACAAGGGGGTCACGGCCGAGGTGCTGCGCGAGAACCTGATCGCCTTCCTGCGCGAGGTGACGCCGGTGGCCGACGAGGTGGGTTCGGTGCTGGCGATCCACCCCGACGATCCTCCGTTCTCGATTCTCGGGCTGCCGCGCATCCTCTCCACGGAGGATGATTTTCGGAAACTGGTCGAGGCGGTTCCCAACGTCTCGAACGGGCTTTGCCTCTGCACGGGATCGTTCGGCGTCTCGGCGAAGAACGACCTGCCGGGGATGATGCGCCGCTGGGGCGACCGGGTGAATTTCGTGCACCTTCGCTCGACGCAGCGCGACGCCGCGGGCAACTTCTTCGAGGCGAACCACCTCGAAGGGGACGTCCCGATGTACGAGGTGATGAAAGCCTTCCTGGAGATCCAGCAGCGGCGCAAGATCTCGATTCCGATGCGCCCGGACCACGGACACCAGATGATCGACGACCTGAAGAAGAAAACGAACCCGGGCTATTCGTGTCTGGGACGTCTGCGGGGCCTCGCCGAGCTGCGCGGCCTGGAAATGGGCATTGCCCGCTCGCTCTTCGCCGACAAATAACGGTGCGGCGTGCGCATGAAAAGAGGGTCTCCCGGATTGCCGGGGGACCCTCGCTGTTTTCGGACAGGGACTTTTTATTTTATTGGTTGGCCGTTGCGGAGCCCTGAGCCGGGGCCGGCGTGACGGTTTCGGTGATGTCGATCTCGGTGACGACCCACTGGAAGAGGTCGTTGGCGCACTGGCTCTGCAACTGGCTGAGTTGGGACAGGTCGGTCGTGTCGGCGAGGATGGCGTTGAAGAACTGTCCCATCGTGAGATAGGTGTCGTTTACCTTCTGCGCGAAGCAGTTGTAGAAGGCCTTTTGCTGGTTGTGGTCGAGACCTGCGGGCAGGACTCCCTGTGCGACGAGCAGGTTGTAGGGGAAGATGTGGCGCATGTTGCGGGCATCGGCGTTGAGTTCGTCGACGATTTCCGTAACGACAACCATGTCTACCGTGTCGTCGACGCCCTCCATCTGGATGAACTCCACGTAGACGGGATAGGCGTTTTCGAGCGTTCCGGCCACCTGGTCGGTGAAGAGGACGAATTCGGCATCGGTCAGATCGTCGAGATAGACCATCTTGCGGTAGTCGCGCAGGGCTTCGCGCATGGCTTTGCGCTGATCGTGGTTCCACTGGCGTTGTTTGGAACAACCCGGAAAACCTGCGGCGAAGAGTGCCAGCAGGGGCAGACAGAGGAGCAATTTTTTCATGTTTGTTCAATTTTTGGTTTTACTTTGGGGGAAGAGAGCAATCCGTGTGCCAAAAAAGTCGTATCTTGTCGACCGATGGATTTCAACCGCTATATTACGGCTGTGGAGTTTTCCGCACTGGCCGAACTCTTCCGGAGGGAGGGACGCAGCGTCGCCTTCGCCCGCGGGGAGTCGTTTGCCTGCCAGGAGGTGCGGAACCGCCGTTGCGGCGTGGTCGAGCAGGGCGCTTTCCGCTACGTGCACCTCACTGAACGCGGCGAACGGCATGTAGTGGGCTACGCCTTTGCCGGAGAGTTCGTCGGCGACTACATCTCGATGAGCAACGGCCTGCCGGCCTGGATCGGCATCGAGGCGATGTGCGACAGCCGGGTGCTGAGCCTCGACAACGACCGCCTGGCGGCCTTCTACGCCACGGACGCCGCGCACGAACGGCTGGGCCGCACGTTGGCCGAGCACCTGCTGGCCGAGGTCTACGAACGCCTGCTGCAGTGCTACGCCTCCACGCCGCAGGAGCGTTACGAGGCGCTGCTGCGCCGCTGCCCCGACCTGTTGAATCTCGTTTCGTTGAAGGAGCTGGCCTCCTACCTGCGGGTGCGCCCCGAAACCCTGAGCCGCATCCGGCGCCGTATCCGCTGACACCCGACCCGCTGTTCTCCGCTCCCTTATCGTCTGCGACACCCGCTTTTTGCGGCATTTCTTGATTTCGGTCAAGGCTTTTCCGGAGCCTTCACCCTACCTTTGCCTCCATGAAACAGGCTATCGTAATCGGAGCCTCGTCCGGGATCGGGCGGGGCCTTGCCGAGCGGCTTGCAGCCGCCGGGTGGCGGGTCGGGGTGGTCGGACGGCGCGAGGCGCTGCTTCGCGAACTGGCGGCGACAGCCCCCGCGGATATGTTGTATGCCGTGGCGGATGTCACGCAACCCGCCGCGTGTATCGCCGCCCTGACGGCGCTGGTGGAACGGATGGGCGGCATGGACCTCTGCGTGGTCTGCTCCGGGACAGGGGAATTGAACCCGACGCTCGATTTCGCCCTCGAAGAGCCGGCCATCCGGACCAACGTCCTGGGGTGGACGGCCGTAACCGACTGGGCCTACGGCTGGTTCGAGAGCCGGGGCGGGGGAGAGCTTGCGGTCGTCACGTCGGTCGGCGGCCTGCGCGGCAGTGGGGCGGCCCCGGCCTACAACGCCTCGAAGGCCTACCAGATCAACTATGCCGAAGGCCTGCGCCAGCGGGCTGCGAAATCCGCTTCGGGGGTCCGGGTGACCGACATCCGCCCGGGGCTGGTCGATACGGCGATGGCCAAGGGCGAGGGGCTTTTCTGGGTGATGCCCGTCGACCGGGTGGTGGATCAGACGCTGCGGGCCCTGCGCCGGGGACGCCGTGTGGCGGTCGTAACGCGCCGCTGGCGTGTGGCGGCGTGGCTGCTCCGGCTGTTGCCCGAATGGTTGTACCTCAAACTCTAAACGGCCGTGAACATCTGTTTTTTAACGGCCGGAGCCTTGTTGCTCGTCGCCTTTTTCGTGCACTCGTTTGCCGGAAACCGGTTGTATGCCGCCGCCCGGCCTGCTCCGCCAAACCGCGCCGCCCGGCCCGCACGGTCCGATCGGAGCGCTTCCCGGGCGTATGATGCCTGGCTGATGGGGCGTTGCGGGATGCAGATGATCGGAGCGGACCTGTTGCTGGCCGCCGGATTTTTCTTGGCAAGCGGTGCCGGGATGCTTCCCCGTTCCCGGAGCCTGGAGCTCTTCCTTTTGCTTACCTATGGCGGCTGGACGGCGGGATGGCTTCTGTCGCTGGCGGCCGAACGCTCGGAGGTCCGACACTATTGGCGGTTGCGGCAATGGATGCTTTTCGGAGTGGTCGCCGTGCTGGTCGGTATCGGCATTTTTCGATGAAGCTGCCAGGATAAGAAGAGGGCCGGAATACGCTATTCCGGCCCTCTTCTTCCTTGATATGTTCGGGGATCTCCCGCTCTGTTTCGGGGCTTTCACCCCCCCCCTCCCTTCGCATCAGCAGACGCCGAAGCGGAAGACGATCTTCTGGCAGTAGAACTCGTCGGGATGGAGCAGCGGCGAGGGGAACTCCGGATGGTTCACGGCATCGGGGTAGTTCTGGCACTCCATCGCTACACCGGCATAGTCGTCGTAACGGCCTCCGGACTTGGTTTCGGGGCAGCCTCCTGCGAGCCAGTTCCCGGTGTAGATCATCACGCTGGGCTGCGACGTCAGGACCGTCACCGTGCGTCCCGACTTCGTCTCGCGCAGCGTGCCGACTTCACCCAGAATGCCGGGCTTCCAGCCGTCGATCACGAACGGGTGGTCGTACCCCTTGAAGTCGCGGATGTGGTTGAACTCCGAGTCGATACCCGGGCGGAACGAACGGAACTCTCGAAAATCCTGCGGCGTGCCCGCTGCGTCGAGCAGCTTTCCCGTCGGGATCTGCTTGTCGTTCATCTCCAGCACCTTCGAGCAGTTCAACTGCAGCTCGTGGTCGAGCACCGAACCGCTTGCTTCGCCCGCGAGGTTGAAGTAGACGTGGTTCGTGAGGTTCACGACGGTCGTCTGCGTGGTTTTGGCCTTGTAGGTGATCTCTAAGGCGTTGTCGTCGTCGAAATCGAATACCGCCTCGACATACAGCTCGCCGGGATATCCCTGGTCGCCGTCCTCCGACGTGAGGGCCATCACCACACGGTTGGTCTCCACGCGGCTCTCCCAGACGCGGTTGGCGAAGTTCTTCGTACCGCCGTGGAGGTGGTTCACGCCATTGTTGACTTCGAGCCGGTACTCCTTGCCGTCGACCGACATGCGCCCGAAAGCGATGCGGTTGGCGCAGCGCCCGACGCTCTTCCCGGCGGCGGCCCCGTCGAAGAAGTAGCCTTCGGGATGTTTGTAGCCCAGTACGACATCGGCCATGCGGCCCTCGCGGTCGGGCATCTTCACGGAGACGATCGCGGCTCCGAAGTTCGACAGCTGCACCTCGGCACCCTTGTCGTTGCGCAGCGTGTAGAGGATGATCGCCTCACCCTCCGGGGTCATGCCCCATACGTTCTGTTCGATACTTACCATGTCCTGTGTAGTTTTAGATTCGTTTGTGTTTCCGGAGGCGCGTTCGAAGCTACTCGGCGGCGGGCAGCACTTCGAGGATGCGGTCGATGCGGCGCAGGCACTCCTCCTTGCCGATGAACGACGTGACGTCGTACATCCCGGGGCCCTTCCCGGCTCCCACGAGGGCCAGCCGCAGCGTGTTCATCACCTGTCCCATACCGTAACCCTTCTCTTCGATCCAGGCGTGGACGATGCGTTCGGTGTTTTCCAGCGAAAAGTCGTCGATCGAGGCCAGCACCTCGCGTACCTCGCGCAGGATCCGCGGGTTGTCGCCCTTCCAGTACTTGCGGGTCTGCTTCTCCTCGTATTCGGTCGGCGCCACGAAGAAGAACGACGTCAGGTCCCACAGATCGGTGATGAACGTCGCACGCTCCTTCATGATTCCGGCGGCCTTGCCGGCCACCTCGTCGGAGACCTCAATGCCGTGCTCGCGCAGGATCGGCTGATAGAGCGCGGCCAGCTCGGCGTCGGTCTTGTGGTGCATGTACTGGGCGTTGAACCACTTGGCCTTGTCGGGCTGGAAACGGGCGCCGGATTTCGAGACGCGCTCCAGCGAGAAGCTGTCGATCAGCTCCTGCATCGAGAAGATCTCCTGCTCGGTGCCGGGGTTCCAGCCCAGCAGCGCCAGCATGTTGATGAACGCCTCGGGGAAGTAGCCGTCCTCGCGGTATCCGCGGGCCGTCTCGCCCGTCGTCGGGGACTTCCAGAAGAGCGGGAAGACCGGGAAGCCCATCTTGTCGCCGTCACGCTTCGAGAGCTTGCCGCCACCCGTGGGTTTGAGCAGCAGCGGAAGGTGTGCGAAGGCGGGTTGCGAATCCTCCCACCCGAAGGCCTTGTAGAGCAGGTAGTGGAGCGGCAGCGAAGGCAGCCACTCCTCGCCGCGGATGACGTGCGAAACCTCCATCAGGTGGTCGTCGACGATGTTGGCAAGATGGTAGGTGGGCAGCGCGTCGGCCGATTTGTAGAGCACCTTGTCGTCCAGGGTCGAGGTGTTGACCTCGACGTGGCCGCGAATCAGGTCGTCCATCTCGACCAGCTGGTTTTCGGGCATCTTGAAGCGGATGACCCACTGGTCGCCGCGGTCGATGCGGGCCCGGACCTCCTCGGCGGGGAGTGCCAGCGACGTGGCCAGCTTCTCGCGCACGGCGTAGTTATAGGCAAAGGCCTCGCCGCGCGCTTCGGCCTCCCGGCGCAGGGCATCGAGCTCCTCGGCCGAATCGAAGGCGTAGTAGGCCCAGCCGGACTCGACGAGCTGCAGGGCGTATTTGAGGTAGATTTCGCGGCGTTCGCTCTGGCGGTAGGGGGCGTGGGGGCCTCCGACCCCGACACCCTCGTCAATCTCGATGCCGCACCACTTGAGCGACTCCATGATATACTCCTCGGCGCCGGGGACAAAGCGCTGCGAGTCGGTATCCTCGATGCGGAGGATCATCGTGCCCCCGTGCTGGCGGGCAAAGAGGTAGTTGTACAATGCCGTGCGGACACCGCCGATGTGCAGCGGTCCGGTGGGACTGGGTGCGAAGCGCACCCGGACAGGTCTTTTCATGGATATTTATGTTGTTTTTGTCGTTTTCTTGTTTTTTCGGTTATGGGGCCGGTCGCTGCCGCACCCTCTTTTCACGGGGCTTTGCGAGTCCGGTCGCCCCCCCCCGGTTCCGGCGATTATTTCACCCGGTATTCGATGCGCATGGTGATGCGGGCCTTCTTATTGCGGCTGGCGGTGTTGAACGAACCTCCGGCCGAAAACTCCTCGTTCGTATTGGCTCCGGTGATCTGGAAGACGCCCATGCGGGCCGAAGCCACACGCCCGATCTTCGTGCCGGCATTCTCGGCGATCTTTTGGGCGCGCATCCGGGCATCGGCCGAAGCGGTTTCGATGAGGCCCATCTTCACGTCGTCGAGCCTCGTGTAGTAGTAGTCCGGAGCGTAGGCTTCGATCGAGACGCCCTGGGCAATGAGCGAGGAGATTTCGCGCGAGATGGTCTCGACACGCTCCACGTCCCGCGACTCGACCGTGAAGCGCTGCCGCAACTGGTAGCAGCGGAAGCGTTCGCCGGCCCAGTTGCCGTTGGCGTTGTAGACCGGGTCGAACTGCTTGTTGACGTTGACGAACTCGAAGACCACGGCATCGGCCGGAAGTCCCTGCTTTTCGAGGTACTGCTGGACCTTGGCCTTGCTCTGTTCGATCTGCGCGTATCCTGCGGCGACCTGCTGAGCCTCGGCCGTGATGGTCCCGGACCAGACGATCAGGTCCGACGTGAACTCCGTCTCGCCCAGTCCCGTCACGACAATCGTGTCCTGCGAACGGTACTTGTAGGTGTAGGCGCGTGCAAGCACGGCGGCGCAGATGATGGCTGCAATTCCCAAAAGGAGGTACTTCGCGTTTTTCATGGCGTTATGGTTTTAAACGATTTGCCCGTTTCGGCCCGACGGTCAGACGTTGAACAGGAAGTGCATGATGTCGCCGTCCTGAACGATGTACTCCTTGCCTTCGATGCCGATCTTTCCGGCGTCGCGGCAGGCCTTTTCGGACCCGAGTGTCACGTAGTCGTCGTACTTGATGACCTCGGCGCGGATGAATCCCTTCTCGAAGTCGGTATGGATGATTCCGGCGGTCTGCGGGGCCTTCATGCCGCGCGAATAGGTCCAGGCTCGGGTTTCGTCGGCGCCGGTGGTGAAGAAGGTTTCGAGGTTGAGCAGCTTGTAGGCGGCCTTGATCAGGCGCGCCACGCCCGACTCTTCGAGTCCGAGGTCTTCGAGGAACATCTGCCGCTCCTCGTAACTCTCCAGTTCGGCGATGTCGGCCTCGGTGGCTGCTGCGATGACGAGCATTTCGGCCCGCTCGTCGGCGATGGCCTTACGCACGGCTTCGGTGTATGCGTTTCCGGTTGCGGCGCTCTTCTCATCGACGTTGCAGACGTAGAGTACGGGCTTGTCGGTCAGCAGGTTGAGATCGGCAACCAGTTTGCGGTCCTCCTTTTCAAGCTCCACGGTGCGGGCCGAACGCCCCTGCTCCAGCACGGCCTTGTACTGCAGGAGGAGTTCCACGGCTCGTTTGGCATTCTTGTCGCCTCCCGAGGTGGCCTGTTTCTGGGTTTTGGCCAGCCGGTTCTCGACGGTTTCGAGGTCTTTGAGCTGGAGTTCGGTATCGATGATCTCCTTGTCGCGCACGGGATCGATCGATCCGTCGACATGGGTGATGTTCCCGTTGTCGAAGCAGCGCAGCACGTGGATGATGGCGTTTGTGTTGCGGATGTTTCCGAGGAACTTGTTCCCGAGTCCCTCACCCTTCGAGGCGCCCTTGACCAGTCCGGCAATGTCGACGATCTCGATGGTCGTGGGGACGACCCGCTTGGGGTTGTCGATTTCGGCCAGGCGGATGAGGCGCTGGTCGGGGACGGTAATGACACCGACGTTGGGTTCGATGGTGCAGAAAGGGAAATTGGCTGCCTGAGCCTTGGCGTTGGAGAGACAGTTGAAAAGCGTCGATTTGCCCACGTTCGGCAGACCGACTATGCCGCATTGTAATGCCATTTACTTCTAATTTTTATTTGCAGGGCAAAGATAGCGATTTTTATTGGAGTTGGACTGCTTTGCGGGGTCTAAAATCGTCGGGGAGGGCGGTTGCGGAAAATTATCGGCGGGATTGTTTTGCCGAAAGGAGGTTTATGCGTATCTTTGAAGGTCTAAAATGTTCGGACGATGGATTTGAAAACGATACGGGACGAGATACGGATCCTTTCGTCGCTGGTCGACGGGTGGTCGGCGGCGGGTGAGATTCCGGGCGTGGAGCGCGACCTGGCGCTTGAGAAAATGCGGCGGCTTTACGAGGCGGTACGCTTTGCCGACGCGGAGACGGCCCCGACGCCTTCGGAGGAGCCGATAGCCGCCGATTCCCGGGATGGAATCCCTTCCGAATCGATCGATTTGGGGGAGGTGCTTTCGCTGGACGGATTTCCGGACTTCGGGGGCCCGGATGAGGGTCCGGATGAGGTTTCGGACTCGACTGCGGATCCGGAGCCGATTGCCGCTCCGACGGAAGAACGGGCGGCGGAACGGGCGGCGGAACGAGACGAAGAGCCTTTCGGAATACCCGTCGGGGAATCTTTCGAAACGCCTGTCGAAGAGCCGCTTTCGACTCCGGAACCGATCTTCGAACCGGAACCTGCTCCGATGCCCGAGGCGGCCCCGATCTCTGAACTTGAACCCGAGCCCGAAGCGGTCTCGGCTGAACGCTCGGATCCCGAAGCGGCCCCGATAGCAGTTTCGGAGTCTGTTCCGGCAGTAGAACCCGCATCGGCCCCTGTTTCAGAACAGACCTCCGAGCCCGAACCGGAGCCGACCTCGGAACCTAAGCCCGAGCCGGAACCCGAGCCGACCCTTGAGCCGGAACCCGAGCCGACCCTTGAACCGGAGCCGACTTCGGAACCGGAGCCTGAGCCGATCCCGGAACCGGCTCCGGCTCCGACACCCGAACCGACTCCGGAGCCGGAAGCCTCCCATCATGGAGCGCCGACGCTGTTCGGTCCGGAGGAGGAGGCAGCGGTCCGTCATCGCCATAAGCAACGGGTGATCATGTCGCTGTACGATCCGAATCCGGTTGTGGAGTCGATCCCGGCTCCGACCCGACGTTCCGAGCCGAAGCGGACGCCCGAACCGCACCCCGCCACCGAAGAGACGCCGCGAATGCCGTCCGAGCTCCAAAAACCGCGTGTTGTTCCTTCCCCGGTTGTTTCGCCGACTCCCGACCCGATGGCGGGCGCACCGATCCCGGAACCGCCGATTTTCGAGGTGATGACCCCTGCGGCTTCCGCTCCTTTTGAACCCTCCATGCCGGATGCTTCGAACTCCGGGATCACCGAAATCCCGGCTCCTGCCGCGGCTTTCGAGATGCTTCCCGATCCGGCTCCGGCATACGGGATCCCGACGCCCGAAACGGCACCTGCCGCCGAAGATACGCCGACTGCTATGGAGAACGGACAATCGTCCCTGCCGGCCGGCGCCGTGCTGGGCGACGTGATCAACCACGACGTGCAGACGCTGGCCGATACGATCGCCCGGCCGCGCGACGTGGCCTCGGAGTTGCGGCGCAGCGAACCCGTGACGGATCTGCGGCGGGCCATCGGACTGAACGACAAGTTCCTGCTGATCCGCGACCTGTTCGGCGGCGACGGCGAGGCCTACGAGCGGGCCATCGATGCACTCAACGGCTTCGAGGATTTCGACGACTGCATGATCTTCATCGCGGAGCACTACGCCTGGAACCCCAATTCCGACGGGGCGCAGCTGCTCATGGAGCTTCTCGAACGCAAATTCGTTTGACGGCATGGCCAAACTCTATATCGTACCGACGCCGATCGGCAATCTGGACGACATCACGCTTCGAGCGGTGAAGGTTTTGCGCGAGGTGGATTTCGTGCTGGCAGAGGATACGCGCACGACATCGTTTCTTCTCAAGCACCTCGGCATCGAGCAGAAACTTCGCTCGCACCATAAATTCAACGAACACGGCACGGTGCAAATGGTTGCCGAGACGATCGCCGCGGGCCACGATGCCGCGCTGGTTTCGGATGCCGGGACGCCGGGGATCTCGGATCCGGGGTTCCTGCTGGTCCGCACGTGTGTCGAGGCGGGCATCGAGGTGGAGACGCTTCCGGGGGCCACGGCGCTGATTCCGGCGCTGGTCCAAAGCGGCTTTCCGTGCGACCGTTTCTGCTTCGAGGGTTTTCTGCCGCAGAAGAAGGGGCGGATGAAGCATCTGGAGTCGCTGGCCGACGAGGAGCGCACGATGGTCTTCTACGAATCGCCCTACCGGGTTGTGAAGTGCTTGGAGCAGTTTGCCGAGGTCTTTGGTGCGGACCGTGCGGTCTCGGTGTCTCGGGAGCTGACCAAGAAATTCGAACAGACGGTGCGGGGGACCGTTGCCGAGGTGCTGGAGCATTTCCGCACACATGAACCCAAGGGCGAATTCGTGCTTGTCGTAGCGGGAAAACCGCGGCTGCGGCGGGGAGCGGAGCCGCTGGAAGGAGCTCCGGAAGCGGGGAATTACAACGAAATGGATTATGAGGAAGAAGAATAACATTGACGAGTCGACCCCATTGACTCCCCGATCGTTCGGGGCGTGGCTCGGGGAGTTGCGCGAGTTCATGAAGGGCCGTTTCAGCCTGGAGGACGACAAGGCGCAGCGTGACGAAGTGGTCGCCAACATCTCGAAGGGGGTGGAGTTCCGGGGTGTGAACCTCTGGGTTCTGATCTTCGCCACGATGGTCGCTTCATTGGGCCTGAATGTCAATTCGGCGGCGGTGATCATCGGCGCGATGCTCATCTCGCCGATCATGGGTCCGATCATGGGCGTAGGGTTATCGCTGGGAATCAATGATTTCGAGTTGCTGAAGAAGTCGCTTCGGAACTTTACGCTGATGTTCATCGTGGCGATCGTGAGCTCGATGGTCTATTTTTTCATTTCGCCGCTGTCGTCGAACAGCAGCGAGTTGCTGGCGCGCACGGTTCCGACGACCTACGACGTGCTGATTGCACTCTTCGGCGGACTGGCGGGGATGGTGGCGCAGACGCGCCAGGACCGCACCTCGACGGTCATTCCGGGCGTAGCTATCGCCACGGCGCTGATCCCGCCCCTGTGTACGGCGGGTTTCGGTCTGGCCACGGGTCAGATGCGTTTTTTCCTGGGAGCCTTCTACCTATTCTTCATCAATTCGGTCTTCATCGCCCTGGCCACCTACCTGGTTGTGCGGTTCCTGCGTTATGAGAAGAAGGTCTTCATCGACAAGGCCCGCGAGCGGACGGTCAAGCGGCTGATGATGGCCATCACGCTGGTGACGTTCATTCCGAGTGTTGTGATCGGCTTCCACATGGTCCAGGTCTCGGTTTTCGAGGCGATGGCGGACAAATACGTGGCCCAGGTCTTCAATTACCCGCATACGCGGGTGATCGAGTGCAACAAGCACTATGCGCACGGGAAGAAGGCTTCGCGGATCGAGTTGCTGCTGGTGGGCGAGCCGCTGGGCGAGGAGGTGATCGAGAATGCGCGGGCTCAGTTGGACGGTTACGGGTTGGATCGGACGGAGCTGATTGTCCGGCAGGCCAATACGGAGGATCGGATCGACGTTGCGTCGCTGCAGCAGAGCTACCAGGAGCTGCTGACGGAGAAGAACCGGCGGATTGAGGAGATGACATCGCAGTTGAAACGCTACCGGGTTACGGACGTGGAGGTGAACGACGTATCCCGGGAGATGGGAGCATTGGCGGAGAACGTGCGAGCCGTTTCGCTGATGAAGGGCATCACATTCGACGTGAATGGGCAGCCGGGCGATACGACGCTCGTGTGCGTGATTACGCGCAAGGATCCCGCGCAGACGGTCGACGTTGCGACGTTGAAGAACTGGCTGCGGCTGCGGACGAAGGTCGAGAACGTGAAACTTTTCGTGGAACCTTGACCAGCAGGCGGCGATGAAACACACGGACTTGAATTTCATGCAGCGGGTGGGGCTGGAGATCCTCTGGCTCTGGGCGTATGTTTTTTCGGTGCTGCCCCGTTGGTTCAAGTATTACGTGGTGGAGGATCTGTTCTATTTTCTGCTCTGTTACTGTTTCCGGTACCGGATGTCGGTGGTGAAGAAGAACCTTCGGAATTCGTTTCCGGAGAAGGACGAGCGGGAGTTGGCCGTGATCCGGCGGCGGTTCTACCGGACTTTGGCTGAGATTTTCGTGGATACGCTGGACCTGGCTCACCTGACTCCGGCGAAGGGTCGTGCGGCGCTGAGGGTGAAGGGTCTGGAGGAGCACCTGAAACGGGTCGAGGGGCGCGACTGGATCGCCATGACGGCGCATTACGGCTGTTGGGAATACTGTTCGTTCTGGGGTCTCTACGTGCCGACGCAGATTGTCGTGGCGGTTTACCATCCGCTGCGGAGCCGGGTGATGGAGGCTTTGTACCAGCGTTTGCGCAACGGGGACTACGCGACGACGGTTTCGATGAAGGAGAGCCTTCGGTTCTACCTGCGGAACCGGGAGCTTGGGATCCGCGGCAAGAATCTTGTAATGGGACTCATTGCGGACCAGAATCCGCCGCGGCGTCCCGACAGCCACTGGATCCGGTTTCTGAATCAGGATACGATCTTTTTCGACGGCGGTGAGAAACTGGCGCTGCGTTGCCATCTTCCGGTCTATTTCGTGAAGATGGAGCGGTTGTCGCGGGGTCGTTACGAGATGTCGTTCGAGCCGATCTACGACGGCGATGAGGAGGTTGCGGAGCATGAAATTACGGAGCGTTACGTGCGGTTGCTGGAGTCGGAGATCCGGCGGCGGCCGGAGTTGTGGATCTGGTCGCACCGGCGTTGGAAACACAAGCGGGATGTCAGTTGCTAAGATCGTCATATTGAACTGGAACGGCGTGGGCCACCTGCGTCGTTTTTTGCCGTCGGTAGTGGCGGCGGCGCCGTCCGAGGTGGAGGTTGTCGTGGCCGACAACGGCTCGACGGACGACTCGGTGGCGGTGCTGGGTTCGGAGTTCCCCACGGTGCGGATCGTCCGCCTGGACCGCAACTACGGCTTTGCCGGGGGCTACAACCGGGCGCTGCGGCAGGTCGAGGCGGACTATTACATCCTGCTGAACTCCGACGTGGAGACCCCGTCGGGATGGCTGGAGCCGCTGCTCGATACGCTGGAGCGGAATCCGGACGTGGCGGTTGTTTCGCCGAAACTGATCTCGTCGGAGGATCGCCGGATGTTCGAGTACGCCGGGGCTGCGGGCGGTTATATCGATTTCCTGGGCTACCCCTTCTGCCGGGGCCGGATCCTGCGCACGGTTGAAGAGGACCGGGGCCAGTACGACGATGCCCGGGACCTCTTCTGGGTAAGCGGTGCGGCGTTCTGCTGCCGGGCGGATGTGTTCCGGGCGCTGGGGGGCTTCGACGACGACTTCTTCGCGCACATGGAGGAGATCGACCTCTGCTGGCGGATGCAGCTGGCGGGCTACCGCGTGCGTGTGGTCCCCGAAAGCAGGGTCTATCATCTGGGCGGCGGGACGCTGCAGACCGATTCGCCCTCGAAGGTCTTCTACAACCACCGCAACAATCTGGCGATGCTGTATAAATGCTCCTCGTCGGGGCAGCGGCTGCTGGTGGCCGTCCTGCGTCCTGCGCTGGACCTGCTGGCAGCACTGTCGTATTTGGCGCAGGGGCGTGCGGACAACTTCCGGTCGGTATTCCGGGCCTGGCGTGACTTTTTCAAGTGGCATCCGTCACTGGCGAAGAAGCGGCGGGCAATCCAGTCGGCGCGCAAGGGACGCGCCGGGCATATCTACCGGGGTTCGATCGTTGCGCGCTACCTGCTGGGCGGCCGCACCTTCGGGCGGCTGATGTGATTGATCGTTCTGCCTGAAGATAAAAAGACACCCGACTGTCAAGTCGGGTGTCTTTCTTTTGTCGGCGGATGACTCCGTCTTACTTGTTGATCTTGGCCCAGGAGTCCTTGAGCGTCACGGTGCGGTTGAAGACCAGATGCTCGGGCGTCGAGTCCGTATCGGGGCAGAAGTAGCCCACACGCTCGAACTGCACGGCCTGACCGACGGGAATCTCGCGCAGCGACGGCTCCAGATACCCCTTGATCTTGACCATCGACTCGGGGTTGAGGTTGTCCTCCCAGGTCTGCCCCTCCTCGACGTCGTCGGG
>CALUMM010000057.1 GCA_944321755.1 uncultured Alistipes sp. | reverse complement strand
GGCGAGCACGCCGACCACGACCGCCAGCAACATCATCATCTGGCGGTTCGAGAGCCTGCGGGTCAGCCGCAGGAAGGTGGCGTAGATGCGGTCGGCGCGGAATTCCATACGGGCGAAACGATCAGTGTGCGAGTTTGTCGGCGTAGAGGCGGGCCTGTTCGTCGATCAGGGCCTGGTCGTCGAAGTAGTCGATCTTCATGGCGCGTCGCACGTCCGCAAGGGTCTCGGCCGCTGCGGCGCGGGCCGTTTCGGAACCCCGGCGGAGGATGTCGTAGACCTCGCCGATGCGGGATTCGTAGTAGTGGCGGCGTTCGCGGATCGGATCGAGCGTCTCGTTGAGGATGGCGATGAGCAGGCGCTTGACCTTCACGTCGCCGAGACCTCCGCGGCGGTAGTGGTCCTTCAGTTCGTCGAGCGAGGCGTAGTCGGGGAGGTATTTGGCGAAGTGCTCCGGGCGGCTGAAGGCGTCGAGGTAGGTAAAGACCGTGTTGCCCTCGACCTTGCCGGGATCCTCGACGCGCAGGTGGTCGGGATCGGTGTACATGCCCATGACCTTCTTCTTCACCTCGTCGGCCGTGTCGGAGAGGTAGATGCAGTTTCCGAGCGACTTCGACATCTTGGCCTTGCCGTCGGTGCCGGGCAGGCGCAGGCAGGCGGCGTTGTCGGGCAGGAGGATTTCGGGCATGGTGAGCGTCTCGCCGTAGACCGTGTTGAACTTGTGCACGATTTCGCGGGTCTGCTCGATCATCGGCTCCTGGTCCTCACCCACGGGGACGGTCGTGGCCCGGAAGGCGGTGATGTCCGACGCCTGGCTGATGGGGTAGGTGAAGAATCCGACGGGGATTCCCTGCCGCTGTGTGGTGTCGCCCTCGACGGCCCCTTCGGCGAATCCGCGCATCTGGATTTCGGCCTTGACGGTGGGGTTGCGCTGCAGGCGCTGCACCGTGACGAGGTTCATGTAATAGAAGGCCAGCTCGCACAGTTCGGGGACCTGCGACTGGATGAAAAGGGTCGATTTTGCGGGGTCGAGACCGACGGAGAGGTAGTCCAGGGCCACCTCGATGATGTTCTGTCGCACCTTTTCGGGGTTGTCGGCGTTGTCGGTGAGGGCCTGGGCATCGGCGATCATGATGAAGATCCGGTCGAATTCTCCGGAATTCTGGAGTTCCACGCGGCGTCGGAGCGAGCCGACGAAGTGTCCGAGATGCAGCCGGCCTGTGGGACGGTCGCCGGTGAGTATGATTTTAGCCATATTCAGAAATTGTACGTTTTAACGACAAACATACGAAAAAGCAGGCGGGCGACCTAAAAAAGTTGTAGAATATAGATTAATTTTATATCTTTGTTCAAGAAAATAAACGTCCGTTATGACCATCATTCAACTCGAATACCTGTTGGCGGTAGCCAACTGCGGCAGTTTTTCGCAGGCTGCCGAACACTGTTTCGTGACGCAGCCGTCGCTGAGTATGCAGATCAAGTCGCTGGAGGAGGAGTTGGGCGTGGTGCTTCTGGACCGTTCGAAGAAGCCTGTAATCCCGACGGAAGCGGGCGCCGTGGTGCTGGAGCAGGCGCGGGAGACGCTCAAGGCCTACAACTACATCCGGGAGGCGGTTGCGGAGTTGAAGGGCGAGACGGCCGGGAAACTGCGTCTGGGTGTGATCCCGACGATTGCGCCCTACCTGCTTCACAAGTTCATTCCGACGTTCGTGCGGGAGTACCCGAAGGTGGAGCTGGAGATCTCGGAGATGATCACTTCGGAGATCGTCGAGGCGCTGAAGCGCGACCGGATCGACGCGGCGCTGGTGGCGAGCGGCACGTGCGGGGAGGGGATCTTCGAGCAGGAGCTTTTCAACGACCGTTTTTATGCGTATGTATCCCCGGAAAACCCGCTCTACGAACGGCAGAACATCCGCATCGAGGATATCGATCTGAAGGACCTGGTAATCCTGAGTCCGGGCAACTGTATGCGGGACCAGATCATCGAGCTGTGCCAGGCGCGTCGTTCGATGCCGACGCACTACTCGTTCGAATCGGGTTCGCTGGACACGCTGATGCGGATCGTGGACTGCACGTCGTGCCTGACGATCATCCCGGAGATGGCCATCGAGTATATCCCGGCGGATCACCGCGACCGGCTGAAGACGCTGGCCAAGGGTGCGATGTCGCGCAAGATCGCCGTAGCGGTTCGTCGGACCTACGTGAAGAATTCGATCATCCGGGCGTTGACCGACACGATCCTGCATGGCGTGGCGGCGAAATCCGAGGCATAGGGTCCGGATGCCTTTCGGCCGATCCCGCGCGGGCAAAGCGCCGAAAGGTCCGTTTGTCGGCTCACGAAGGCGCTGTTTTCGAGGCTGAGGGGTGAAAAATTTTTAAAATATGATTCTATTTCGTACCTTTGCAAGGTTATAGACACCTACTTGGAAATTTATGGACAAACTGATCGAAACGATCGTCAGCGCGATTGAAGATAAAAAAGGAAAAAATATCGTATCGTTGGACCTCTCGGGCTTCGACGGGGCCATCTGTTCTCATTTCGTGGTCTGCAATGCGGATTCCACGACGCAGGTGGCGGCCATAGCCGACGGCATCGAGGAGAAGGTGCTCGAAACGCTGGGCGAAAAGGTCTGGCGTATCGAGGGGCAGCAGAATGCCCTGTGGATCGCCATGGACTATGTGGACGTTGTGGTTCACATCTTCCAGACGGAGCTGCGCAGCTTCTACCGGCTTGAGGAGCTGTGGGCCGATGCCCCGATGGTGAAATACGAATACGAAGCGTAAAGACTTATGGCACAGAATCTGAACAAACATAGCAATAATCCGAAAATGAACATGCCCCGGTTCTCGCTGCTGTGGGTTTACGGGGTGATTGCGGCGCTGATCGTGGGTTACTACCTGTTCAACCCGTCGGGCGAGCAGCCCGTCGAGAGCAACTGGACGATGGTCGAGCCGATGGTCGAGGCCGGGGATGTGGAGAAGATCCTGGTGGTGAACAAGGACCAGGCCCAGGTCTTTCTGAAACGGGAATCCGTTGCGAAATACCGCAGCGATTCGCTCGATAAGCGCTTCCGGCGGCTGCCGGAGAGCGGTCCGCAGCTGATCTTTACGATCGGGTCGGTGGATTCGTTCCGCGAGGACCTGAGTGCTGCCGAATCCCGCTCGGGCGCGAACGTCCCGGTGGAGTATACGAATCGGCGCGACGACTGGACCTCGCTGCTGGTGAATCTGCTGCCGTGGGTGTTGATCATCGGGGTGTGGATCTTCATCATGCGCTCGATGGCCCGCGGGGCGGGCGCCGGGGGCGGAGGCGGCATCATGAATGTCGGCAAGGCCAAGGCGCAGGTCTTCGACAAGGACAACTCCAAGCGGGTGACGTTCAAGGATGTGGCCGGACTGGAGGAGGCCAAGGTCGAGATCATGGAGATCGTCGACTTCCTGAAGAAGGCCGACAAATACAAGGAACTGGGCGCCAAAATCCCGAAAGGGGCGCTGCTCGTGGGCCCTCCGGGAACAGGCAAGACGCTGCTGGCCAAGGCTGTGGCGGGCGAGGCGAATGTTCCGTTCCTCTCGATTTCGGGTTCGGACTTCGTGGAGATGTTCGTGGGTGTGGGGGCGTCGCGCGTGCGCGACCTCTTCGAGCAGGCCAAGCAGAAGGCTCCGTGCATCGTCTTCATCGACGAGATCGACGCCATCGGCCGTGCGCGCGGCAAGAATGCCGGCTTCTCGGGCAACGACGAGCGTGAAAATACGCTGAACCAGCTCCTGACGGAGATGGACGGCTTCCAGACCAATACGGGTGTGATTGTGCTGGCGGCGACCAACCGCGCGGACATCCTGGACAAGGCGCTGATGCGGGCCGGGCGTTTCGACCGCCAGATCGAGGTGGGGCTTCCCGACGTGAAGGAGCGCGAGGAGATCTTCGAGGTGCACCTGCGTCCGTTGAAACTCGACCCGGCGCTGGACCGCTCGTTCCTGGCGCGCCAGACCCCGGGATTCTCGGGCGCCGACATCGCCAACGTCTGCAACGAGGCGGCCCTGATTGCGGCTCGCCACAACAAAAAATACATCGCGAAGGAGGACTTCCTGGCGGCCATCGACCGGATTATCGGCGGTCTGGAGCGCAAGAACAAGATCATTACCGACGAGGAGAAGCGCGTGATCGCCTACCACGAGGCGGGCCATGCCACGGTGAGCTGGATTCTCGAAAATGCCAGTCCGCTGATCAAGGTGACGATCATCCCGCGTGGGAAGGCGCTGGGTGCGGCGTGGTACCTGCCCGAGGAGCGTCAGATCACCACGCGCGAGCAACTGATGGACGAACTGGCGGCGACGCTGGGCGGTCGCGTGTCGGAGCAGCTGACCTTCGGGGAGGTGTCGACCGGGGCGTTGAACGACCTGGAGCGCGTCACCAAACAGGCCTACGCCATGGTGGCCTACTACGGCATGAGCGAAGAGGTCGGGACGCTGTCGTATTACGACTCGACGGGCCAGAGCGACATGTCCTTTACGAAGCCCTACTCCGAGAAGACGGCGCAGCAGATCGACGCCGAAGCGCGGGCGGTGATCGACCGGGCCTACGGGATGGCCGAAAAGGTGCTGAAGGAGCACCGCGACGGTCTGAAGGAGCTGGCGGAACTGCTTCTGCAGCGCGAGGTGGTCTTTACGGAGGATGTGGAGCGGATTTTCGGCAAGCGCAAGAAGGATATCGAGCGCGAACGGCGAGAGGCTGCGGCGAAAGCCGGGGCGGAAGGCGCCTCGTCGGAGGCTTCGGCGCCGTCCGCCGATGAAAAGCGCTCCGGAACGCAGAACGCCGCCGTTTCGGCGGCGGGGAGCCCGGAGCAGCCGGGAGCAAAGACCCCGGCGGGTCCGGAATCCGTCTCATCGAGCGATTCGGAATAGGAGCCGTGCAACTTAATTAGACCCTTGAAAACCGATGAGTGAAAAGATGAAGAACCTGGGGGTCCGCACGTTGAGCGGTGCGGTGCTCGCGGTGGTGGTCCTGGGGGCCATCCTCTGGTCTCAGTGGAGTTTCGGACTTCTGCTGGCGGTGCTGCTGGTCGGCGGCATGATGGAGTTTTACACCCTGGCCGGGAAACAGGGCTGCAGCCCGCAGCGGGTCGTCGGACTCGTGGCGGGTCTTGTGCTCTTTGCCCTGAATTTCGCCTTCGTCAGCGACGACATCCAGATCCTGGGCTCCGCCAACCGGACCTTCGGCTGCGGAATGGCCTTTCTGCTGCTGCTGTTGCCCGTGATGTTCATCTGCGAACTTTACCGCCGGGGCAAGAATCCCGCGGGCAATATCGCCACGACCCTGCTGGGTGTGGTTTACGTGGCGATGCCGCTGTCGCTGATGCTCTATTTTCCGATTATCGCCAGCGATGTGTGGAGCCCTTGGGTGATGCTCTTCTACATCTTCATCATCTGGGCGAACGACGTCTTTGCCTATCTGGTGGGGATGTCGATCGGCCGCCACCGTCTCTGCGAGCGCCTTTCGCCCAAGAAGTCGTGGGAAGGCTTCTTCGGCGGGGTCATCGGGGCCGTGGCGATGGGGTTGCTCGCCGCCCGGGTGCTGGAGGGCAGCTATGCGGCGTGGGGCGGTCTGGCCTTCGTAGCCTCGGTCACGGGGGTGCTGGGCGACCTGGTGGAGTCGATGTTCAAGCGGGCTGCCGGAGTCAAGGACTCCGGGACGCTGATCCCCGGCCACGGAGGGGTCCTGGACCGTTTCGACGCCATGCTGCTGTCGGCGCCCTTCGTCTTCGTCTATATGCTTTTCGTCATGTAACCGCAAACCTTACCTATTATGAGAATCAACAAGGAAGGATACAAGATTATCGGCATTTCGGGGGCCGTCTGCCTCCTGATCTGGTGGTTTTTCTACCGAATGCTGGTCAATGAATCGGGTGTCGCCCTGCTGTGGGGCGGTACGATATTCCTGCTGCTGTTCTGGTTCTTCATCGTGGCGTTCTTCCGCGAGCCGCGGCGGGTGCGGATCCATGATGCCGATCTGGTCTTTGCGCCGTGCGACGGCCGCGTGGTGGTGACCGAGGTGGTGAAGGAGACCGAATACCTCCAGGAGGAGATGCTGCAGATCTCGATCTTCATGTCGATCACGAACGTCCACATGAACTGGGTTCCGGTGGGTGGTGTCGTGGAGTATTTCAAATACCATCCGGGCCGTTTCCTGGTGGCCTGGCACCCGAAGTCGTCGACCGAGAACGAGCGGACGACCACGGTGGTGAAGATGCCTACGGGCCAGCGGGTGCTGTTCCGTCAGGTGGCGGGGCTGATCGCCCGGCGGATCATCTCCTACATGAAGGTGGGCAATCCCGTGGAGCAGAACAGCGTCTGCGGTTTCATCAAGTTCGGTTCGCGGGTCGACATCCTGATCCCGAAGGATAGCGAGCTGCTGGTGGAGATCGGTGACCCGACGGTGGGTTCGCAGACGCCGATCGCGCGGCTGCGCAAGGTGGCGGATAACCAATAACCGAAAACCATGCAAACGACGCCTCAGACGGTTCTGAAATTCATCGTGGGCGCGGCGATCGCTACGGCCGTGCTCTTTCTGGTGTGGTATTTCTCGTCGATCGTCGTCTATATTCTGGTTTCGGCGGTGCTGGCCGTGATGGGGCGTCCGCTGGTGAAACGCCTCTCGGGACTGCATATCCGCGGTTGGCAGGTCCCGCGCTGGCTGGCGGCCCTGGTGACGCTGGTTGTGATCTGGGCGATCTTCGCGGCCTGCTTCTCGCTCTTCGTGCCGCTGGTCTTCAACAAGATCAACCAGTTCGCCCATGTGGACTTCACGGCCGTCATGGAGAGCATCGGCGAACCCCTGGCCCGAGCGCAACACGACCTGCAGCGTCTTTTCTCCCTGCCCGAAAGCACCTTCACACTCTCCGAGGAGCTGACCGATGCCCTGCGGGGAATCATCGACTTCGATTCGCTCAACCTGATCTTCTCGTCGATCATCAACTTGGTGATCTCGTCGGTGATTGCGATCTTCTCGATTTCGTTCATCACCTTCTTCTTCCTCAAGGAGGAGGGGCTTTTCTATACGATGGTGACTTCGGTCTTCCCGGAGCACTACCACGAAAACATCACCCGGGCGCTGGATTCGGTGACGCTGCTGCTGGGCCGTTACTTTACGGGCATCCTGTCGGAGAGCCTGCTGCTGACGATTGCCGTGTCGCTGGTGATGATGGCCTTCGGGATGAAGACCGCGGATGCCGCCTTCATCGGCCTGACAATGGGCATCATGAACGTCGTACCCTATGCGGGCCCGCTGATCGGCGGGATTTTCTCGGTCTTCGTGGGGATTGTGACGCCGATCGAGGGGATGCCCGTGGGGCATACGGTGCTGGTCATCATCTGTTCGCTGCTGGTCATCAAGGGGCTGGACGATTTCGTACTGCAGCCGACACTCTATTCGGAACGGGTCAAGGCCCATCCGCTGGAGGTCTTTCTGGTGATCCTGATTGCGGGATCGCTGGCCGGGATCGTGGGGATGCTGCTGGCGATACCCTCCTATACGGTGCTGCGGGTCTTCGCCAAGGAGTTCTTCTCGCAGTTCAGCCTGGTGCGCAAACTGACGGAAAAAATCTGACGATGGAGGGTGTGATCGAGGGGGCGGAAAGAGATGCCGGGGCCGGGAACCACGGGGCCGGGAACCACGGGGCCGGGAACCACGAGGCCGGGAACCACGAGGCCGGGAAATATGGGGCCGGGAACCACGAGACTGGGAACCAAGAGGCCGGGAACCACGGGGTCGAGAACCACGGGGTCAGGAAATATGGGACCGGGAAACACGAGGCCGGGAAATATGGGGCAGGGGCGCGGGAAACTGCTCCCGAAAAGTGCGTAATCGAAGGAGTGGTGGAGCATGGACAGCGTTTGGGTCGCGAACTGGGTTTCCCGACGGCCAATCTGGCGGTTCCGGTGGATCTGCCGCTTTCGGACGGGGTTTACCGTTCGCGGGTGGAGGTTGGCGGGCGCCGGTACGACGGCATGTCGAACCTGGGCTGCAACCCTACGGTGGGGGGCGGAGAACGACGCCTGGAGACCCATATTTTCGATTTCTCGGAGGAACTCTATGGACGGTTCTTGCGGGTGGAGCTTCTCGAAAAGATCCGCGACGAACGCCGTTTCGCCACGGTGGAGGAGCTGCAGGCGCAGATTGCCGAGGACAAGGGCGTTGTGACGGCACTTTTGAAGAAATAGGACCGGCGGTCTCCGGCAGCGGAAACGTTCGCTGCGGGCTGCCGATGTCGGGATAAATAAAATGGAAAACAACATGTTTTTGGACAACACGCTTCCCTACAAGGTGGCCGACCTGTCGCTGGCCGAGTGGGGACGCAAGGAGATCGAGATCTCCGAACACGAAATGCCGGGCCTGATGGCCGTTCGCCGCAAATACGGGCCCCGAAAGCCGCTCAAAGGGGTGCGGATCATGGGATCGCTGCACATGACGATCCAGACGGCGGTGCTGATCGAGACGCTCGTGGAGTTGGGCGCCGAGGTGCGGTGGTGCTCGTGCAACATCTTCTCGACGCAGGACCACGCTGCGGCGGCCATTGCGAAAGCCGGGGTTCCGGTCTTCGCGTGGAAGGGCGAGACGCTGCCCGAATACTGGTGGTGTACGGCGATGGCGATGTCGTTTCCGGGCGGCAAGGGCCCGCAGCTGATCGTCGATGACGGCGGTGACGCCACGCTGCTGATCCACAAGGGCTACAAGGCCGAGAACGATGCCGCGACGCTCGACTATGCACCGTCGTCCTACGAAGAGGAGGTCATCCTCGACACCTTGAAGCGGATTCTGACAGAGGACCCCGAGAAGTGGCACCGCACGGTGGCCGAATGGAAGGGCGTGAGCGAGGAGACCACGACGGGTGTGCACCGCCTTTACCAGATGCAGGCTGCCGGGGAGCTGCTCGTTCCGGCGATCAACGTGAACGACTCCTGCACGAAGTCGAAGTTCGACAACCTCTACGGGTGCCGCGAGTCGCTGGCCGACGGCATCAAGCGGGCGACGGACGTGATGATTGCCGGCAAGGTGGTTGTCGTGTGCGGTTACGGCGATGTGGGCAAGGGCTGCGCGCGTTCGATGCGCTCCTATGGTGCCCGGGTGATCGTCACGGAGATTGACCCGATCTGCGCGCTGCAGGCGGCGATGGAGGGCTTCGAGGTGAAGACCGTGGAGAGTGCCCTGGCCGAGGGCAACATCTATGTCACCTGCACGGGCAACTGCGACATCATCACGCTGGAACACATGGAGCGGATGCGCGACCAGGCGATCGTCTGCAACATCGGCCACTTCGACAACGAGATCCAGATGGCGCGCCTGGAGAAATCCGCAGCCGTGAAGACGACGATCAAGCCGCAGGTCGACAAATACACCTTCCCCGACGGCCACTCGATCTTCATTCTGGCCGAGGGGCGTCTGGTGAACCTGGGCTGCGCGACGGGCCACCCGTCGTTCGTGATGTCGAACTCCTTCACGAACCAGTGCCTGGCGCAGATGGAGTTGTGGGAGCAGGACCTCAAGGTGGATGTCTACCGCCTGCCGAAGCACCTCGACGAGGAGGTGGCGCGGCTGCACCTGGACAACCTGGGTGTCGAACTGACGCACCTGACGAAGAAGCAGGCCGACTATATCGGCGTTCCGGAAGAGGGACCCTACAAGGCCGAGCACTACCGCTATTGAGGTAGGGTCTTTATGCGAAAAGCCCCGGGAGTTTTGCTCCCGGGGCTTTTGCATTCAAGCGGTCGGCGGTCGGCGGTCGGCGGTCGGCGGTCGGTGCCGGGGCTGCCGGGGCGCCCGATCCGATCAATATCCGAAGATCTCCTCCTGCGAGACGGTTCGGATGGGTCCGAGCGTCTTGAGGAAGTTGAGGTCGAGGTTCTTGATGTCGCCCAGAATGCCGTAGGTGTAGGGGCGATCCTTGACCCACTTCTGCTGCGTGGCCTTCACGTCGTCGAGCGTCATCGTCTGCACCTGCTCGAAAACCAGCCGGTCGGGATCCTCCGAGAGCCCCAGACGGCGCAGGGCGAGGTAGGAGTTCAGGACGTCGATTCCCGTGGTGCGGTCCGTGCGCAGGCGGGAGATGATGGCCTCCTTGGCGATGTGGAAGGCCGCATCCGATTCGGGCATCTGGTTGATGATCTCGTCGAAGGCCTCGATGGCGGTCTGCATCTTGTCGTTCTGCGTGGCGATAAAGGCGATGTAGCTGTAGCTGTCGTCGGCATAGGAGGGGGTTCCGAGCCAGGCCTGGGCCGTGTATGCCAGACCGCGGGCCTCGCGCATCTCCTGGAAGCAGATCGAATTCATGCTGCCGCCGAAGTATTCGTTGTAGAGCGTGATTTCGGGTTCGTTCTTCACGTCGAACGCCTCGCCGCGGTTCGAATACTGCAGGTAGTAGAGCTGGTTGGCATCGTACTGGGCCAGCACGACGCTGCTCTTGTCCGTCGGCTGCATCTTCGGGTGGCTCTTTTCGAGCGGGGTCAGCACTTCGGCGGCCTTGTGGCTCTCGGCGAGGTGTTTTTCTACCTCGTCCTGCGCCATCGGGCCGTAGTAGAGCACCTCATGCTCCTTGCTCATCAGGTCGCGCACGCGGGCCAGGAGCTCGTCCGAACGGAGTGCCAGAATCTCGTCGTTCTTCAGCGTCGTGCGGCGGATGAACTCCTCGCCGTAGAACATGTAGCGTTGCAGTGCGGAGAAGTTGCTGGCCTGGTTGAGTTTGGCATCGGCGCGGGATTTGATCAGGTCCTGCTTGAGGTTTTCGAGGATGGCCTCATCGGCAACGGCCCCGGCGATCAGCCCCTCGACGATCTCCATGGCCTTGGGCATGTTCTCGCTCAGGCCCGAGATCGTGATGAAGCTCTGGCTGCTGCCGGCCCGCATCGAGAAGGAGCAGGCGATGTCGTACATCCCAGCGGCGATCTGCTCGGCACTCATGGCCTCGGTTCCGAGATACCCCAGGTAATCGAAGGCCAGCGAGAGGGCCGGATCGCTCTCGAAGCCCTTGTCGAAGACATAGCGCAGCGTGAAGATGTCGTTCAGTTCGTTCTTCTTGTAGAGGACGTGGATCCCGTCGCGGAGGTCGGACTGCGTCATCTCCTTCCGGTAGTCGACGAAGACGGGCTCGATGGGCTTCACCTCGGAGTTCTGAATCTCGGTCAGGAAGTCGCTCTGCATGTCGCGGTTCGTCACGATCGGGGTGATCTTCGGAGCGGCGATCTTCTGCACGCTCTTGTCCTCTCCCTGACGCTTGTAGACGATGGCGTAGCTGTTTTCCCCGAGGTATTGGTTGGCCCAGTCGACGACATCCTGCTTGGTGATCTTCGACATGCGGTCGATCTGTGCGACCTCGTCGGCCCAGTCGGTTCCGGTGATGAACGACTGTACGTACATGTCGGCCCGCGAGTCGTTGTCCTCGTAGGCCCGCATCATGTAGAGTTTGAAGTTGTTGATTGCAGCCTCGATGAGTTTTTCATCGAAGTCTCCCGACCGCAGCTTGGCCACTTCGCCGAGGAGCAGGTCGCGGACCTCTTCGAGCGACTGTCCGGCCTTGGGGATGCCGCCGGCGAGGAACGAACTGTAGTCGGGCTGTCCGGAGAACCCTCCGTAAGCGCCGAGGACCTTCTGCTGCTGGTTGAGGTCGAGGTCGATCAGGCCGGCCTGGCTGTTGTGGAGGATGGCGCTGGCGATCTGAGCGACGTCGTTCGGGTCGGTCGAGCAGCCCGGCAGGCGCCAGCCGATCATGACGTTGGCAGCCTCCAGACCGTACACCTCGCGCACGACGGGCTCGGTGATGGGCGCTTCGGGCTGGAATTCGAGTTTCGGCAGGTTCTCGTTGGGCTGCATGTCGCCGAAATACTTGTCGATGGTGGCGATCACCTCGTCGGGATTCAGGTCACCCGAGAGGCAGATGGCCATGTTGTTCGGAACGTAGTAGGTCTTGTGGTAGTTCCGCACGTTGGTGATCGAGGGGTTTTTCAGATGCTCCTGCGTGCCGAGCACGGTCTGCGTTCCGTAGGGGTGGTTGGGGAAGAGCGCGGCGTCGAGGGTCTCCCAGACCTTGCGGCTGTCGCGCGTGAGCGACATGTTCTTCTCCTCGTAGATGGTCTCCAGCTCGGTGTGGAAGCCGCGGATTACGGGGTTGCGGAAGCGGTCGGCCTCGATCTTCGCCCAATTCTCCACCTCGTTCGAGGGGATGTCCTCGACGTAGACGGTCATGTCCTGCGAGGTGTAGGCGTTGGTGCCGTTGGCACCGATGGCGGCCATGAGCTTGTCGTACTCGTTGGGGATGGCGATCTTCGAAGCCTCGTAGCTGATCGAGTCGATGCGGTGGTAGATGGCGGCGCGCTCGGCCTCGTCGGAGGTTTGGCGGTAGACCTCGAAGAGCTGTTCGATCTCATCGAGCAGGGGTTTTTCGGCAGCGTAGTCCGAGGTTCCGAAGTGGGGCGTACCCTTGAACATGAGGTGTTCGAAGTAGTGGGCCAGACCGGTTGTTTCGGCGGGGTCGTTCTTGCCGCCGACGCGCACGGCGATGTAGGTCTGGATGCGGGGCGTCTCCTTGTTGACGCTCATGTAGACCTTCAGTCCGTTCGGAAGGGTGTAGATCCGGGTGTTCATCGGATCCCCTTTGACCGTTTCGTACTTGTACTTGCTGCACGCGGAGGCGAGCAGGGCGACAACGACGAGGGTCAGTGTCAGGAATTTTTTCATAATGGACGTTTATTTTTAGAAAAGATTTGTCAGCCAGTTGCAGAGTGCGGGCCAGGTATCGGCGACGATGTGGACGAGGATGCCGACCGCGACGATGAGTTTGATTCCGGTTCCGACGAAGAAGGAGAGGAAGGATCCGAATCCGACGACGAGGGCCTTGGCGAAGTCGCTGCGGTCGTTGACGAGTTCTCCGATGACGGCGCCGACGAAGGGACCGAGGATGATCCCGACGGGTCCGGCGAAGAATCCGACGAAGATGCCGATGGTGGCGCCGATGGACCCGGCGCGGGAACCCCCGAACCGTTTGGTCATCCAGGCCGGGAGGAAGTAGTCGGCGACGCAGACGGCGATGCAGACGGCGAGCCAGATCCAGATGGCTGCGGCACTCATCTGCGAATAGGAGGTGAAATAGGAGCAGAGGAGTCCTCCGTAGGAGAGGATTGTCCCGGGGAGGACGGGGACGATACACCCTGCGATACCGAGTATCGCGAGGATGAAAGCGCATATCGAGAGCAGAATATCCATGGGCGGGTCGGTAGTCAACCGGAGACAAAGATAGGTATTTATACGAAAAAATCTCCTTCGGGGAGGAGATTTTTCCGGGTTTTTGCCAGGCGGCCGATTGGGGGGTTACTTGACGAGTCGGTTTGTGGCCGTGTCGGGGAAGATGACCCAGGGCCGGAACTGCTTGGCGTCCTCGAAATCCATCAGGGCGTAGGAGGCGATGATGACGACGTCTCCGACCTGGACCTTGCGTGCTGCGGCGCCGTTGAGGCAGATGCAGCCGCTGTCGCGTTCACCCTTGATGATGTAGGTTTCGAAACGTTCTCCGTTGTTGATGTCCATGATCTGGACCTTTTCGCCTTCGATCATGTTGGCGGCCTCCATCAGGGCCTCGTCGATGGTGATGCTCCCCACGTAGTTGAGGTCGGCCTGTGTGACCGTCACGCGGTGGATTTTCGATTTGATGACTTCGATCTGGAATTTCATTATCGGATACGTATGTTGTCGATTAAACGGATGTCGCCGGCCTGTACGGCGATGCAGCCCTGGATGCGGTCGGTATCGCTCCAGGCGCGGACCTCCTGCATCGTGCGGGCGTCGACCGACTGGTAGTAGATGACCTTGAGCAGGGGATTGCTTTCGACCTCCTTCACGACCCATTCCTTGAGGGCTTCGGGCGAGAGCGTGTGCGACATTTCGGCGGCACGGCGCAGCGTGGCGTAGATGTGGGGTGCGGCGGCGCGGTGCGGGGCGTCGAGGAGCTGGTTGCGCGACGAGAGGGCCAGTCCGTCTTCGCCGCGGACGATGGGGCAGTCGACGATCTCGACCGGGAGGGCGAGTTGTGCGACCATGGCGCGGATGACGGCGATCTGCTGGAAATCCTTCTCGCCGAAGTAGGCGCGGGCCGGGCGCACGATGTCGAAGAGCCTGCTGACGACCTGGGCCACGCCGTTGAAGTGTCCGGGGCGGGTAGCACCCTCCATGACCTTGTCGATCTGCCCGAAATCGAAGACACGGGTGTCGGGTTCGGGATAGATCTCCTCGACCGGGGGCATCAGGACGAAATCGGCCCCGGCCTCTTCGAGCACGCGGGCATCGGCCTCCGGGGTGCGGGGGTAGTGCTTCAGGTCGTTTTTGTCATTGAACTGCGTGGGGTTTACGAAGACGCTCACGACGACGGTCGGGTTTTCACGCCGGGCGCGCTCCACGAGCGAGCGGTGTCCCGCATGGAGGGCACCCATCGTGGGGACGAAACCGATCCCGGACTGCTCCGTGCGATCGAGTTCGGCGCGAAGCTCATTGACGCTTGTAA
>CALUMM010000056.1 GCA_944321755.1 uncultured Alistipes sp. | reverse complement strand
GGCATGACGCGCATGACGCGCCCGATCACCCTCTCGAACGCCACGCTCTACACCCCGGACAGCGGCAAGGCCAACCTGATCCTGAGCAACCCGTTCTGCATCCTCCGCACGGCAGGAAGTTCCTCCGGCAGCATCAAATTCCGGCAATACTTCTCCGAGGAGGAGCTTCCGCGGCTCTTCACGCCCGTCCACCAACCGGCGGACACCACGGCGCTGAACCTCGGCGAACGCAACATCGTGATCTTCATTCTGGAGAGCATGTCGGCCGAACACTCGGCGCACCTCTGCCCGGAGCTCTACGCCGACCTTCCGCAGAAGGGCTTTACGCCGTTCCTCGATTCGCTGATGCGCGAGGGGCTGACCTTCCGCCGGATGTACGCCAACGGCACGCGCTCGATCCAGGCCATGCCCTCGGTACTGGGGAGTATCCCGTCGTTCCGAACCCCCTTCGTGCTGATGCCGCAGTCGCTCGGCGAGAGCCGCCAACTGCCCGCTCTGCTGGCCGACCGGGGATACACGACCGCCTTCTTCTGCGGTTCGGAGCACGGCTCGATGGGATTCGGGGCCTACGCCCGTTCGGCGGGTGTCGAGCGGCTCGTAAGCCGTGAGGAGTACGAGGCGCGCCACGGCACGGGGGATTTCGACGGCTACTGGGGAATCTGGGACGAGCCCTTCCTGCAATTCATGGGCGAGGAACTCTCGACCATGCCCGAACCCTTCTTCGCCACGCTGTTCACCCTTTCGTCGCACCACCCCTTCGTCGTACCCGAACAGTACGCCGCAACGCTCCCCGACGGCTACACCAAAATCCACAAGGGCGTAGCCTACGACGACCAGGCCTTCCGCCGCTTCTTCGAGCGCTTCGGCGCCGAGGAGTGGTTCCGGCGCACGATCTTCGTCTTCGTGGCCGACCATGTTTCGTCGGAGAAGTTCGCCGACGTAACCCGCACCTACCCGGAGAACATGCACATCCTCGGCTTTATCCATACGCCCGACGGCGCCCTGCGGGGCGAAGTGACGGAGGTCACGCAGCAGCTCGACCTGATGCCGACGCTGCTGGGACTCACGGGCAACCGCGAACCCTACTTCGCCTTCGGACGCGACGTGCTCAACGAACCGCAGCGTCCCCGCTGGTCGGTAAGCTACGACGGGCAATTCCGGGCCCTGACCGACGGCGGGGTCCTCACGCTCGACGACACGGGCGTTCCGACCGAAGCCGTTCCGGCAACCCCGGCCGCCGACAGTCTTGTCCGGAGTTTCCAGGCCCTCGTCCAGCAATACTACGGGCGCATCGCGCAAAAGAATTACACCATCCATGATTGAGTTTCACCCCGTGCGTCTCGAAGACCGCAGCGTCATCGAGCGCCATACGATGCCCTCGGGCATCTGCAACTGCGACCTGGCCTTTGCCAACATGTACTGCTGGCAGGCGGTTTTCCACAGCGCGTGGGCCGAGGTTGGAGGCTTTCTGGTCATCCGTTTCCAGATCGACGGCGGCGAGCGCATCGGCTACATGCAGCCGGTCGGCGAGGGCGATTTCGGGCCGATCATCCCGCAGCTGCGCGAGGATGCCCATGCCCACGGCCAGCGGCTGCGCATCATCGGACTGACGGACGAGGGGCGTGAGATGATCCGGCGGATGCACCCCGGAGAGTTCGCCTTCGAATCGGACCGGGCGCTGGAGGACTACGTCTACCGGGCCGACGACCTGCGCACGCTGCCGGGGCGCCGCTACCAGCCCAAACGCAACCACATCAACCGCTTCACGGCCGAATACCCCGATTACCGCTATGAGGAGCTGACCCCGGATCGGTTCCAGGAGTGCATGGCCCTGGAGCGCGAGTGGCGGAAGGTCCACGAGGGGCACACCTCGGAGCTGTGCGCCGAGCAGCGGGCCATGCAGCGGGCCTTCGAGCACTTCGACGAGTTAGGGCTCACGGGCGGCTGCATCTACGTGGGCGACCGCCTGGTGGCCTTCACCTACGGTTCGGCGGTCAACGACCACACGTTCGACACCCACGTCGAGAAGGCCGACACGGAGTACGACGGCGCCTTTACGATCATCAACAAATGCTTCGCCGAGCACCTGCCCGCGCGCTTCACGCTCATCAACCGCGAGGAGGACCTCGGGCTGGAGGGGCTCCGGCGGGCCAAACTCTCCTACCACCCGGCCTTCCTGCAGCATAAGTTCCAGGCCATCTACCTCCACCCCGACGAACTGGCCTGCAAGCGGTTGTGGCTGGAGGCCTTCGGCGATGACGAGGCTTTTGTCGACTCGTTCCTGATCCGCTACTACTCGCGGCGGCGAGTGCTGACCCTCACGGAGGAGGGTCGCACCGTGGCGATGCTCCACCTCCTGCCGTTCGAGACCGAACTCGGACGCACGACCTACATCTACGGCGTCGCCACGGCCGAATCGGCCCGCCGCCGCGGCCTGGCCTCGCAGCTCATGCGGCAGGCCATGACGCTCATCGCCGAGCGCGGCGACGATGCCGCCTTCCTGATCCCTACCCCGGGCGAGGAGTGGCTCCGGGAGTTTTACGGGCGCTTCGGACTTGCGGGTGATACTCCCGTAACCTTCCAGTCGGAGGACGGCTTCGACTTCGGAACGGGCGATGCGGCGACGGACCGGGCGATGATCTGGCGGCGTGACACCACCTCCCCGCTGCCCGAGTCGCTGACGGCCACCTTCCGCCGATAAGCGAACGCGAGCCCGGGACTTGGTCCCGGGCTCACCCCACCCTCATTCGAAATGCAACCTTACGATACGGTTGTTCATATTGCGGCGTACCCACCCGATCCAATGAATCAGCCGTAAATAACGCCAGCGTCGACGAGCCATATCGAAATAAGACCATTCACAATCATAATGCAGACGGGGATTCAGCCGATTGAAATCACGGCTGTCGGACAACGACCATCTGAATGCTGCGTTCTTCACGACATCGTGCATCCGATTCCGGCCGACCAGCAACGGAGCAAGCATCTCGACCAGCAGCACGGCTTTGGGGAAATATCGGCCCAACGCATCCAGAAGAGACGTCACCTCCTCCTCCGAAAAATACATGAACAACCCCTCGGCAATGATCAATACCGGACCGGGAGCCATAATACATTCCATCCAGCCGCTGTCAAGTACCGATGAAGCGATCATATGCCGCTGCTCCGTCTCGGTGAAGAAGTGCGACCGCAGGGCGATCACCTCCGGAAGGTCGAGATCGTACCAATGGGCATATCCGGAGAGCCGCACGACCCGCGTATCGAGTCCGCAGCCGAGGTTGACGACCGTCGTGCCGGGATGTGCCGACAGGAAGTGCTGGACCTCCCGGTCGAGGATTACCGTGCGGATGCAACACCCGAGTTGCGACATCCAGCCTCCCGAAAAGCGGGAAAAATCGAAATCGAGCGTCCGAAGGATCTCCGCAGAACGGGGATCGCAGACCAGCGGATCGGGACGCTTCTGTTCTTCAGCGCGCGCCCACAGCGGCACGAGCAGTGTGGCGGGGACCTCCGCCAGAAGGGGTCGGATTTTTTCCATCGTTTTTTTGGTAAAGGTAGGCCGTTCGCGCACGCCGGGCAATACCCAGAACTACCGATTTTCAACCGACCCGCCTCCCCTCATCTTGCCATCTCGGCGGGACCTCCGGACTCCGAGCCCGAGCCGCGCGGTCCACCCCGGAGACGAAAAAAACCGACCCTCCGCATGGAAAGGGCCGGTTTCATCCGGGACGCATCCAGGGGTGCATCAGCGGCTTCTCAAAAAGCACTCAATCGTGTTCTCCATCAGGCAGCAGATCGTCATCGGACCGACACCGCCCGGCACCGGCGTGATGACCGAAGCCTTCGGCTCGATGGCCGCAAAGTCGACGTCGCCGCACAGTTTGCCCGTCTCCGGGTCGCGGTTCACACCCACGTCGATCACCACCGTCCCTTCGGAGACCATATCGGCCGTTACGAATTTCGGGCGCCCGATGGCCACGACCAGAATCTCCGCCTGGCGCGTCACCTCCGCAAGGTTGCGCGTGCGGCTGTGGGCCATCGTCACCGTGGCGTTCGCATCCAACAGCAGTTTCGAGACCGGCAGACCGACAATGTTGCTGCGGCCGATCACTACAGCCCGTTTGCCGGCAATCTCCACCCCGGCAGCCTTCAGCATCTTGATAATGCCTTTCGGCGTACAAGGCAGTGTGCAAGGCTGTTTCTGCCACAGCGCCGCGACATTCAGCGGATGGAATCCGTCCACATCCTTCGCCTGATCGATCGCCTCGATCACCTTGCTCTCGTCGATGTGCTTCGGCAGGGGCAACTGCACCAGAATGCCATCGACCTCGGGATCGGCATTCAGTTCGGCAATCAAACCCAGCAACTCCGCCTCCGAAATCGACTCCGGGCGGCGGATCGTCGTATTGCGGATCCCGACCTCGGCCGAGGCCTTCGCCTTGCCCGTCACATAACTCACACTCGCGGGATTGTCCCCTACGAGAATCACCACCAGATGGGGCACGCGCCCGTATTTCGCCGGGAAGGTCTTCACCTGCTCCGCCATTTCGGCCTTCAATCGGGCCGAGAGTTCTTTTCCGCTGATAATCATATTTTTCGGTTATTTTTCGTCCAAAGCCCAGTGTCCGATATCGGTGCGGTGAAAGAGGTTGTCGCACCCGATGCGCGCCACGTCGCGCAGCGCCGCCTCACGCGCCTCGGCCAGCGTGGCACCCCGCCCCACGACAAACAGCACCCGGCCGCCCGCCGTCACGATCCGGTCGCCGTCGGCCTTCGTACCCATGTGGTAGACCGTTCCCTCGACATTCTCAAGGCCCTTGATCTCGTGGCCCTTCTCATAGCTTCCGGGGTAGCCCTTCGAAGCCAGCACGATACCCAGCGCGGGACGGTCGTCCCACTCCAGACGGGCATCGCCGCCGTCGGCCACGGCGCAGAAGATCTCCACGATATCGCTCTTCAGACGCGGCAATACAACCTCCGTCTCGGGATCGCCGAAACGGGCGTTGAATTCGATGACCTTGATGCCCTGCGCGGTCTTCATCAGACCGCCGTACAAGACCCCTTCGAAGGGGCAGCCTTCGGCAACCATCGCCTCGGCCGTCGGGCGCATGATCCGCTCCACGGCGAAGCGTTCATCCTCCGCGGTGATGAACGGCAGCGGCGAATAGGCCCCCATGCCACCCGTGTTGGGGCCCTGGTCACCGTCGAAGGCCCGCTTGTGGTCCTGCGAGAGCACCATGGGCCACACGCGGCGTCCCGAAACGAAGCACAGAAGCGAAAATTCCGGGCCTTCGAGGTAATCCTCGACAACGACCTTGCCCTCGCCGAACTTGTCGTCGAGCAGCATCTCCTTCAGGGCCGCATCGGCCTCCTCCATCGTCTGAGCGATCACGACGCCCTTGCCGGCGGCCAGTCCGTCGTACTTCAGCACCGCCGGGAACGAACGCCCGGCCACATAGTCGCGCGCTGCGGCATACTCCGTGAAGGCGCGGAATCCGGCCGTCGGGATGTCGTATTTGGCCATCAGCTCCTTGGCAAACTCCTTCGAGGACTCGATGCGGGCCGCCGCCTTCGTGGGACCGAAGATCCGCAGCCCCGCGGCCTTGAAACAGTCGACCACCCCGGCGGCCAGCGCCACTTCGGGGCCGACGACCGTCAGGGCGATGCCCTCCGCCGCGGCAAAGTCGCGCAGACGCTCCACCTCGGTCTCCCGGATGGCCACACACTCCGCCTGGCGGGCAATGCCCGCATTCCCGGGAGCACAATAGATCTTTTCGACCTGCGGCGAGCGCGAGAGCGCATCGACAATGGCATGTTCGCGGCCACCGCCGCCGATTACCAATACTTTCATGGGCATTCTGTTTTTCGAATCAGTGTTTGAAATGGCGCTCGCCGGTGAAACACATGGCGATACCCTTCTCGTCGGCCTTGCGGATCGAATCCTCGTCACGCACCGACCCGCCCGGCTGCACAATGGCCGTCACGCCGTACTCGGCAGCCAGCGCCACGCAGTCGTCGAAGGGGAAGAAGCCGTCCGACGCCAGCACGATACCCTCCGTCACACCGGCGGCACGGGCCTGATTCAGGGCCAGTTCGGCCGAACCGATGCGGTTCATCTGTCCGGCGCCGACCCCCAGCGTGCGGCCATCCTTCACGGCCACAATGGCGTTCGACTTCACGTGCTTGACGATGCGCCAGCCGAAGTTCAGGTCGTCCATCTGCTCCGCGGCGGGCTTCGCCTTCGTGACGCACATGTCGGGCGTCACCTCCCGGGTCGTCACGTCGAGGTCCTGCACCAGCAGACCACCGTTGACGCTCACGTACTGCTTCGGATCCACGGCGCCCTTCGTCATGTCGACCTCCAGCAGCCGCAGGTTCTTCTTCGTGCAGAGCACCTCCAGCGCCCCTTCGTCGAACTTCGGAGCCATGATGATCTCCAGGAAGATGGGCTTCATCAGTTCAGCCGCCTCGCGCGTCACGGTGCAGTTCGTGGCGACGATTCCGCCGAAGATCGAAACCTTGTCGGCCTCGTAGGCCTTGGTCCACGCCTCGACGACATCCTTGCCTTCGGCAGCCCCGCAGGGGTTCATGTGCTTCAGCCCGACGCAGAACGGACGGTCGAACTCCCGCACGATGCACAGCGCGGCGTTGGCATCCTGGATGTTGTTGTACGACAGCTCCTTGCCGTGCAGCTGGCGGGCAAAGGCCAGCGAGTAGGGAACCTTGTGCTCCTCGCAGTAGAACTTCGCACTCTGGTGCGGATTCTCACCGTAGCGCAGCGACTGCACGAGGTCGAACTCCAGGAAGAGTTTCTCGTTCAGCCCCGCCTGCTTGCGCATGTAGGTGGCGATCATCGCGTCGTATTCGGCCGTATGGGTGTAGGCCTTGGCCGAGAGCTTCAGCCGCGTCGCCTTTTCGGTGTTGCCGCCAGCCTTGATCTCCTCCAGCACCTGCGCGTAGTCCGCCGGATCGCATACGACCGTCACGTCGGCCCAGTTCTTGGCCGCCGAACGCAGCATCGAAGGTCCGCCGATGTCGATGTTCTCGATGGCGTCCTCCATCTTCACGTCCGGTTTGGCGATCGTCTGCCGGAACGGGTAGAGGTTCACGCACACCAGGTCGATGAATTCGATGCCGTTCTCCTTCAGCGCCTTGAGGTGCTCGGGATCGTCGCGGCGCGCCAGCAGCCCGCCGTGGACCTTCGGATGGAGGGTCTTGACCCGTCCGTCACAGATCTCCGGGAAGCCCGTCACGTCGCTGATGTTCAACACCTCGACGCCGCTCTCCCGCAGCAGTTTCATCGTACCGCCCGTGGCGATCACCTCCCAACCGAGCGCCCGGAGCCCCTTGGCGAACTCCACGACACCCGTCTTGTCGCTTACACTGATCAATGCTCGCATGTTGCTATTCTTTTTTTTCGTTCAATAATTTACCAATCGTTTCGACATAAAGCGGATACTCCACCGCATGAATCATCGGCTCCAGCTCCTCGATGTCCGACCCCTCGTAGGGGAAGGCGCGCTGGGCGATGATCCGCCCGCCGTCGAGTTCGGCGTCGACGTAGTGGATCGTCACGCCGAAGACCTTGACGCCGTACTCCAGCGCCTGTTCGATGGCGTGCACCCCGCGGAAGGCCGGCAGCAGCGAAGGGTGAATGTTGATGATCCGCCCCGCATAGGCCCCCAGCAGCACATCGCCGATAATGCGCATGTAACCGGCCAGACAGACCAGTTCGACCCCCGCGGCATCCAGCCGTGCGACGATCTCCCGTTCGTAGTCGGCTTTCGAGGCGTACTCCTTCGGGGCGAAGGCAAAGGTCTCGACGCCGTGGTTCCGGGCCCGTTCGATGACCCGCGCCCCGGGTTTGTCGCAGACCATCAGCACCACCTCCGCGGGCAGCTCGCCCCGCTCGCAGGCCGTTACGATGGCCTCGAAGTTCGTGCCGCTGCCGCTGGCAAAGACTGCAAGACGGTGCATGGCCCTACCGGATGACGACACCCTCGGTGTCCGTGACACGTCCGATAACCGAGGCGCGTTCGCCCTGCGCCTGAAGGATCTCGATGGCTTTCGGAGCCTCCGCGGCGTCCAGCGCGATGACCATGCCGATTCCCATGTTGAAGATGTTGAACATCTCGCGGTGCGACACCTTGCCGTACTTCTCCAGGAAGCGGAACACCGGAAGGATCTCCCACGAACCCTCCTCGATCTCCAGCCCCTGCCCTTCGTGCAGGATGCGCGGGATGTTCTCGTCGAAGCCGCCGCCCGTGATGTGGCTGATTCCGTGGACGTCGCACTGACGGATCACTTCGAGCACCTGCTTCACGTAGATCTTCGTCGGCGTGAGCAGCACCTCGCCCAGGAGTTTGTTCGACAGTTCGGGATAGCTGCGGTGCAGGTCGAAATAGTTGTCGGCCACGATCTTGCGCACGAGGCTGAAACCGTTCGAGTGGACACCGCTCGATGCGATGCCCACCAGCACGTCGCCCGTGCGGACCTTCGAGCCGTCGATGAGCTTCGACTTCTCGACCACGCCCACCGTGAATCCGGCGATATCGTACTCCCCGTCGGCATACATGCCCGGCATTTCGGCCGTCTCGCCGCCCACCAGCGCGCAACCCGCCTGGCGGCACCCTTCGGCCACACCCGCCACGATGGCCTCGATCTTCTGCGGCACGTTGTGCCCCACGGCCACGTAGTCGAGGAACAGCAGCGGTTCGGCACCCTGTGCCAGCACGTCGTTCACGCACATCGCCACGGCATCGATGCCGATCGTATCGTGCTTGTCCATCTGGAAAGCCAGCTTGAGTTTCGTACCCACGCCGTCCGTGCCGCTTACCAGCACCGGTTCCTTCACCTGCAGGGCCGAGAGGTCGAACATCCCGCCGAAAGCGCCGATATTGCCCATCACGCCCGTCCGGGCCGTCGAAGCCACGTGCTTCTTGATGCGCCGCACCACTTCGTAACCGGCTTCGAGGTTCACACCGGCCTTTTCATAACTTTGAGCCATAGTATTTATGGTTTTAAGGTTCCTAACTCATTTGTTGTCCTTGTTGGCCTCCTCGACCGTCTGGTACAGGGCCGTGGGATACGATCCCGTGAAGCAGGCCATGCACAATTCGCAGCGGTTCCCGGCCTTCAGCAGCGAGTCGGGAGAGAGGAACGACAGCGAATCGGCCCCGATCTCCTGACGCACCCCCTCGACGTCCTTGCGCGCCGAGATCAGCTCGTCGTAGGTCGACGTGTCGACGCCGTAGAAGCAGGGGCCGATCATCGGGGGGCTGGCAATCCGCACGTGGACCTCGGTGGCCCCGGCCTCCTTGAGCATCGTGACGATCCTCCGCGAGGTCGTGCCCCGCACGATCGAGTCGTCGACCAGCACCACGCGCTTGCCCCGCACGATCGAACGCACGGCCGAGAGTTTCATCCGAACACCCTTCTCGCGCAGCTCCTGCGTCGGCTGGATAAAGGTCCGGCCGATGTACTTGTTCTTGATCAGGCCCATTTCGTAGGGCAGGCCGCTCTCCTCGGCATAACCCATCGCGGCGCTCAGGCTCGAATCCGGAACGCCGACCACGATATCGGCATCGGCCGGGGACTCCTGGCAGAGCAGACGCCCCGACTCCTTGCGGTAGGCGTGGACGTTGCACCCCTCGATGTCGCTGTCCGGACGCGCGAAGTAGATGTACTCCATCGAGCACATCTCGTGGCGCTTGTATTGCGAATAGTCGCGGCTGCGGATCCCCTGGTGGTCGATCGTAACGATCTCGCCCGGCTCGACGTCGCGCACGAACTCCGCACCCAGCACGTCGAAGGCGCACGTCTCGCTCGAAACCACCCATCCGTCGCCCAGACGCCCGATCGACAACGGACGCAGCCCGTACTTGTCCCGGCAAGCGTAGATGCGGTTGGCCGTCAGGATCAGGAAGGCGAAGGCCCCCTCCAGCATGTTCAGCGCATCGATGATCGAGAAGATGCGCGGCCGGTCGTGGTAGCGCGTCTCCTTCTTGATCAGGTGGGCCAGGATCTCGCTGTCCGAGGTCGACTGGAAAAGGCTGCCCCGGTTTTCGAGATACTCGCGCAACAGGGTCGAATTGACAATGTTGCCGTTGTGCGCCAGGGCGAAATCGCCCGTATTGTGACGGAACAGGAACGGCTGGATGTTCTCCACCCCGCCGCCTCCGGCCGTCGTGTAGCGAACGTGGCCGATGGCCATCGAGCCCTTCAACGTGGCGAGTTTCTCCTCATTGAAGACCTCCGTCACCAGACCGCCGCCCTTGATGCGTCGGAACGTGCCCTTCTCGTCGACCGAAACGATCCCGGCGCCCTCCTGTCCGCGATGCTGCAGGGCGTGCAGCCCGTAATAGGCCAGCGATGCGGCCCCGGGCACCCCGTAGATGCCGAAAACTCCGCACTCCTCGTGCAACTCACGGTCGCGGATTACCTCTTCTTCCCTCATATCTTATTCAGTAATTTTCTTCAAACGTGCCAAAATCTCCTCATAAGCCTCACGCACACGTCCCAGATCGCGGCGGAAACGGTCCTTGTCGAGCCGTTCGCCCGTGGTCATGTCCCACAGACGGCACGTGTCCGGCGACACCTCGTCGGCCAGTACGATCTCGCCCTCCGACGTGCGGCCGAACTCGATCTTGAAGTCCACCAGCGTGATGTTCATCCGCGCGAACAGCGCCTTGAGGATCTCGTTGATCCGGGCCGCCATCCCGTAGATCCGCTCCAACTCCTGGTAGGTCACCACCCCCAGCGCCACGGCGTGGTGGTCGTTGATCAGCGGATCGCCCAGTTCGTCCCGCTTGTAGCAGATGTCGAAAATCGTGTTCGCGGGCTGCGTACCCTCCTCGATGCCCAGGCGATGGGCCATCGAACCGGCGATGACGTTGCGCACGATCACCTCCAACGGAATGACCGACACCTTACGGCACAACTGGTCGCGGTCGTTGAGCGTCTCGATATAATGGGTCTTCACCCCGGCCTTCTCCAACTCCCGGAAAACAATCGTCGAAATGGCGTTGTTCAGCACCCCCTTGTTCTCGATCGTAGCCTTCTTGATGTTGTTGAAAGCCGTGGCGGTATCCTTGTAGCGGATGATGATCCGTTCGGGATCATCCGTTCGGAAAACCTGCTTGGCTTTGCCCTCGTAGAGCATTTCGAGCTGTTTCATGAATTCGTATCTTGCTGTTATGCTGTTATCGCGCAATTATTTTTTCCGGAAATAGGCCACGGCGTTCTCGAAGAGCGACTGCTGCTTGTTGCCGGCGATGTTCTTGAAGAGGTTCTCCTCCCAGCGTTCCGTGTGGCCCATCTTGCCGAGGATCTGGCCGTCCTTCGAGACGAGGCCCTCGATGGCATACGACGAACCGTTGGGGTTGCAGGGAGCCTCGGCCGTGGGACGCCCCTCGGCGTCGGCGTACTGGAAGGCCACCTGACCCGACTCGAACAACTCCCGGGCCAGCGCCTCGCTCACCACGAACTTGCCTTCGCCGTGGCTGACGGCAATCGAGTGCAGTTCGCCCACGCGGAACGACGACAGCCACGGCGAGTTGGTCGAAGCCACGCGCGTGGTGACGATCTGCGAGATGTGGCGGTTGATGTCGTTGCGGAAGAGCGTCGGGGACTCCTTGGTGACCATCCCGAGGCGGCCGTAGGGCAGCAGGCCCGACTTCACCAGCGCCTGGAATCCGTTGCAGATGCCCAGAATCAGGCCGCCGCGGTCCAACAGCGCGTGAATCTCCGTCATGATATCCTTGTTGTTCAGTACGTTGACGATGAACTTGGCGCTTCCGTCGGGTTCGTCGCCCGAGGAGAAACCGCCGCTCAGCACGAAGATGTGCGCCCGGCGGATGTGCTCCTTCATCGCGGCAATCGAGCGCAGGATGTCGTCGCCCGCAATGTTGCACAGTACGCTCATCTCCACCTCGGCACCGGCCCGGCGGAACGCCTTGGCCGTGTCGTAGTCGCAGTTCGTGCCCGGGAAGACCGGGATGTAGACCCGCGGGTGCTCCACCGCCTCGCCCGGATAGGTGAAGCACCTTTCGGCTGGCTCCGAGGTCATTACCTCCGCCGAGTTCAAGCCCTTGTCCGGATAAACCGTCGCAAAACGTTCGGTATTGGCACGGTAGAGCTCGTCGAGCGGCATCCGCACGCCGCCGAGCGTCACCGCCGCGTCGGCCACCGTGAAGCCCACGAGTTCCGCACGCGGATACTCCAGCGTCCCCTCGCACTCCACGAGGATCGAGCCGTAGGCATAGTCGTAGAGTTTCGACTCCTCCATCGTGACCTCCACGCCGATACCGTTTCCGAAGGCCATCTTCGCCACGCCCTCGGCCACGCCGCCGAAGCCCACCGACCACGCCGCAAGGATCTTTCCTTCGGCGATCCGGTCGCTCACGAACGTGAAGTTCTCCTTCAACTGCGCCGTATCGGGCATCCAGTTCTCACGCGGCGTATGGCGCACGAGGTACAGCCGGTGTCCGGCCCCCTTCAGGTCGGTAGAGATCACCGTCCGCGCATCGACCGTCGTGATGCCGAAGGCCATCAGCATCGGCGGCACGTTGATGTGCTGGAACGTCCCCGACATCGAGTCCTTGCCGCCGATCGACGGAAGACCCAGCTCGACCTGCATCTTCAGCGCTCCGAGCAGCGCACTCAGCGGCTTGCCCCACGACTCGGCATCCCGGGTCATGCGCTCGAAATACTCCTGGTAGGAGTAGCGCATCCGGTCGTAGCGGGCACCCGACGCCACGACCTTCGCCGCAGCCTCCACCACGGCGTAGGCAGCCCCGTGGTAGGGGCTCCACTTCGCCACGAAGGGGTTGTAGCCGAAGGCCATCACGCTGGCCGTATCCGTATAGCCGTCCGTCGGGAGCTTCTGCACCGAAACCTGCGTCTCGCTGCGCTGCGTCCGCCCGCCGAAGGGCATCAGCACCGTCGAGCGGCCGATCGTCGAGTCGAACATCTCGATCAGACCCCGCTGCGAAACCACGTTGTCATCCTTCAGGTTGTTGGCAAAGCGTTCAGACGCCGTGGCGCCCTCGACCGTCCGTTCGAAGGGGTTGCGGTTCTCCACCCCGCCGATCTTCGCCTCGGCGTAGTGCTTCGCTCCGGCACTGTCGATGAACGCACGGCTCAGGTCAACGACCTTCCGGTCCCCCTTGAACATCCGCATCCGCGCCGTATCCGTCACGTCGGCCACGTGAACCGCCTCGATATTCTCCTCGCGGCAGTAACCCATGAACTCCTCCATGTCCCTGGCCTCCACGACCACCGACATGCGCTCCTGCGACTCGCTGATCGCCAGCTCCGTGGAGTTCAGACCGCTGTATTTCGTCTTCACCCGGTCGAGGTAGATGTCCAGGCCGTCGGCCAGCTCGCCGATCGCCACGCTGACACCCCCCGCTCCGAAGTCGTTCGATTTCTTCACCAGGCGCGTCACCTCCGGGCGGCGGAAGAGCCGTTCGAGTTTCCGCTCCTCAGGAGCGTTGCCCTTCTGCACCTCGCTGCCGCACGTCTCCAGCGACTTGGCATCGTGCTCCTTCGACGAACCCGTCGCTCCGCCGATGCCGTCGCGGCCCGTCCGACCGCCGAACATGATGATCTTGTCCCCTGGAGCCGGGCGTTCGCGCCGCACGTTCTCCGCCTTCACGGCTCCCACGACGGCCCCGACCTCCAGTCGCTTGGCCACGTAGTCCGCGTGGTAGATTTCGCGCACGTGCGTCGTCGCCAGGCCGATCTGGTTGCCGTAGCTCGAATAACCCGCTGCGGCCTTCTTCGAGATGACGCTCTGCGGCAGTTTTCCCGCGAGCGTCTCCGAAACCGGCAGGTAGATGTTCCCGGCACCCGTCACGCGCATCGCCTGGTAGACGTAGCTGCGGCCCGACAGCGGGTCGCGGATCGCACCGCCCAGGCAGGTCGAGGCCCCGCCGAAGGGTTCGATCTCCGTCGGGTGGTTGTGCGTCTCGTTCTTGAACTGCAAGAGCCACGTCTCCGGCTTCCCGTCGACGTCGACCTCCACGTAGATCGAGCAGGCATTGTTCTCCTCCGAGACCTCCAGGTCGTCCAGCAATCCCTTCTGCTTCAGGTAGCGCGCACCGATCGTCGCCATGTCCATCAGGCAGATGCTCTTGTGCTCGCGGCCCAGTTCGCGGCGGATCCGCAGGTAGAGTGCCAGCGAATCCTCGATCTCCTCCTTCACGAACGACTCCTCGACCGTAATGCCTTCGAGTTCGGTCGTAAAGGTCGTATGGCGGCAATGGTCGCTCCAGTAGGTATCCAGGATGCGCAGCTCCGTCTCGAAGGGGTCGCGCCCCTCCCCGCGGAAGTATTTCACCACCTCGTACAGGTCGTCGGCATTCATCGCCAGACCCATCTGCTTGCAGTAAGGTTCCAACTCGTCGTCCGCCATCTCCCGAAAGCCCTCCAGCACCTGGACCGGCTTCACCTCGGCCTGCTCCATGTCCGTCAGCACCGAGAGGTCCTTTTCGCGCGACTCCACGGCGTTGATATAGTAGTGGCGGATCCGGGCCAGCTCCTCCTCGGT
>CALUMM010000055.1 GCA_944321755.1 uncultured Alistipes sp. | reverse complement strand
TCAGTAATAATCTTCGCAAAGATATTAAAATCAATGCCTTGCAGAGATTTTATCCTACTTTTTGTCGACTAAACCTTCATGGACAGTACTCACGCCTAAGTTTTCCGGTCTCCATCTCGTGATTTTCGAGATAGTCATGACATCGCTTTTTGACCGGGGCTAAGACACCGAAATTCCAGTCAGTGTTAATATTGATTTCTTGCAGTTCTCCGATGCTCAGGACAAGAATTTCGTCCCGGGAAACACGGTGTTTTAGCCGGATCATATAAAAAAATGAAAAAATTGTCATACTTTTTCCTCCGCCGCGCATTTAAAAGACAAAGCAAACGATAAACAGAATCAAAAAAGATGACCAATCATCCGGAACAGATCGAACATTGGACCGAACTTTTCATCGGGCACCTCAACGGAACATTGAATGAGGAGCAGAGTGCGGAATTCGAGGCCCTGACCCGGAACCCCCACTTCAAGGCGCTGCAGGAACGGCTCGAAACCGACGGATATCTCGACCGCCGCCTGCAGGATTACGAACAATACGACAGCCGCAAGGCTTTCGAACGCTTCCGGGCGAGTGCCGGAATCAGCACCCGACGGACAATGCCTTTGCGGCGTTGGGCCTGGACCGCAGCCGGAGTGGCGGCCGCCATCGTCCTGGTGGCCGGAGTTACCCTCCTGAACCGCCCCTCGTTTTCCGACCGCGAACGCACCTTCCGACTGGCCGAAACCCGGTTCCCCGCTCCCGACCGGGTGACGCTCACCCTGGCCGACGGCCGCAGTTTCGACCTCGAAGAGTCCGGCGAAGAGATGATCGACGGCGTGGGACGCATCAGCTACGGAACCGAAGGTATCCGCTACGAAACCGCACCCGAAACCGCACCCGAAGTCGCTGCCTGCAACGAACTCTCGGTACCCGAAGGAAGCAAATGCCGGATCACGCTCGACGACGGAACCTCGGTCTGGCTCAATTCCGGTTCTTCGCTGCGCTACCCGGTGAAGTTCTCGGGCGAAGAGCGCCGCGTGGTGTTGAGCGGAGAAGCGCTGTTCGACGTCACGCACAACCCCGAACGCCCGTTTATCGTGGAGGCCGGAAAGTCGACGATGACCGTCCGCGGCACGAAATTCAATGTCCGCGACTTTGCGGGGGAGAGCCTGGCCCATACGACCCTGATCGAAGGGTGTGTCGAGGTGGAAAACCGCTCCGGCAAGGTGACACTCCGCCCCGGAATGCAGGCCCGGACCCGCGGACAGTCCGAACCACTGACCCTCCGCGAGGTCGACACGAACATCTACACCGCCTGGACCGAAGACAAAATCGCCTTCTACGATGCCGGGCTGGAAGAGGTCCTCGCCGAAATCTGCCGCTGCTACCAGGTTCAGCCCCGGATTTTCGTCGATCCCGGAGCATACGCCCTGACCGGAAAAATCCCGCGCGACTTCTCGCTGGCCGAAGTGATCGAACTGCTCGAAAGCATCACAGACCTGGAATTCGAAATGCCCGACGAGAACACCCTCACCGTAAACAAGAAACAATTATAATCCCTAATTCCAAACCATGTTACGAAAAGGCCTTATCCTCACGTGCGCCCTGCTGCTCCCGGCGCTGCTGTTGACCGTCCAGCCCGCCGCAGGCAAGGGTAAGAATCGGAAAAAAGCGAAAACCGAACAGCCCGATTCCACCAAGAAGAGCAAAACCTCCGATTACGAAAAACTCTTCAAGGACAAAAAGTGTCAGACCGCAAAAGGCATGATCACCATCCACAAGGTCGATGGCGAAAAACTCTATTTCGAGTTGCCGATGTCGATCTTCGGACGCGAAATGCTCCTCGGATCAACCGTCTCGGAGACCAGTTCGAACGATCACGGCGTAGTCGGGTACAAATCGAAAACGCCGCTGCACGTGATGTTCACCAAGGAGGGCTTCAAAAGCGTCCAACTCTGCCTGGTCAACGACGTCTACAGCAGCGAAGGCAAGGATGCGGGCATCGACGAGGCCGTGCGGCGGTCGACGATCCCCGGCATCTACCGCGCCTTCAAGATCGAAGCCTACAATCCCGACTCGACGGCCGTGGTGATCGACGTCACGAAACTCTTCATGGAGGACAACGACGACCTGACCCCGTTCGATCCATACAGCACATTCGGATACAAGCCCTTCTCGCGAAGCACGTCGTTCCAGAAGGAGAACAGCCACCTCGGGGAGATCAAGGCCTTCGACGACAACATCACCGTCAAAAGCTACCTGAGCTATACGACGACGGTCTCCTATACAAACGGCAAGATCACCGGAAAGATCGAGGACAAGCGGGCCTTCACCGCGCTGGTGACCCGTACGCTGCTGCTGTTGCCCGAGGAGCCCATGCGGCCGCGCATCGCCGATCCGCGCATGAACATCTTCGTGACCGGGAAGGCGCGTTTCGCCTCGAACATGAACCGGGGAACGCTTCCGGTCTACTATGCCCGCCACTGGCGGGTGGAACCGAAGGACGTCGAGGCCTACAAGCGCGGAGAACTCGTCGAACCGGTCAAGCCGATCGTCTTCTACCTGGACAGCAACCTCCCCGAAGCGTGGAAACCCTATGCCCGCGAAGGAATCGAACAGTGGAACACGGCATTCGAGAAAATCGGTTTCAAGAACGTCGTGCAGGTCCGCGACTTCCCGACTCCGGAGGAGGATCCCGAGTTCGATCCCGACAATCTGAAATACTCCTGCATCCGCTATGCGCCGCTGGCCTTCCAGAATGCCATGGGACCCTCGTGGGACGACCCCCGTACGGGCGAGATCATCACAGCATCGGTCATGGTTTACCACGACATCATCAAACTGCTCAACCGCTGGCGCTTCCTCCAGACCGCAGGCGCCGATCCGCGCGTGCGGACGATGAACATCCCCGACTCGATCATGGGCGACGCCCTGCGTTACGTCCTCTCGCACGAAGTGGGCCACTGCCTCGGGTTCATGCACAACATGGCCTCGTCGTCGGCCATCCCCGTAGATTCGCTCCGCTCACCGTCGTTTACCCAAAAGTACGGTACAACCTATTCGATCATGGACTACGCCCGTTTCAACCACGTGGCACAGCCCGGCGACTACGAACGCGGCGTACGGCTGACACCTCCCCGCATGGGCGTATATGACGAGTATGCCGTAAAGTGGCTCTACACCTACCTGCCCGACGCCACGACCCCCGAAGCCGAAAAACCCTGGCTCGACAGCCTGATCCGCGTCCATGCCGGAGACCCGATCTACCGATACGGCAAGCAGCAGATCTACAACACGCTCGACCCGACGTCGCTCTCCGAAGATCTCGGTGACGACCATGTGAAGGCTTCGGAATACGGCATCCGGAACCTCAAATACATCCTGAAGCACCTGAACGAGTGGTATGGCGAGGACGACAACGACCTCACGGCACGAGAAACCATGTACAAGATGCTGCTCAACCAATACCTGCTCTACATCAACCACGTCTACAACGTCAAGGGAGGTATCGCCATGAACGAACGCAAGGCGGGCGATCCACGTCCTTCCTACTCGTTCATCGACGGAGACTACCAGCGTCGGGCTCAGCAGTTCCTGATCGACCAGCTTCACGATCTGGACTGGATCGACGATCCCGCTCTGCTCAAGGAGCTCCCGCTGCAGGGGAATCTTTCGGTACGCATACAGCGGATCCTCGTATCCTACATCACGGCCGACAAGGGCAGTTTCGGAAGAATGATCGACCCGGCACCGAATGCCTATTCCATCACGGAGCACGCCGACGATGCCTTGAAAGGCATCTTCCTGCATACCTATCAGGGCCGGAGCCTCTCTCCGCGCGACCGCAGCAATCAGAATACCTACGTCGACATGCTGCTGATGATGACGCGCCTCAGCCCGGAATCGAAGGGTTCGTCGAACACCATCGCCGACGATTCGCGCCCCATCCGCTTCACACCGCGGGTCGACGAGAACGGATGGAACATCTCGACCGGAGATTTTTACAGCGAGGCCTGTGAGGAGGATCTGCTGAGCCGACTGGAAAAAGAGGCGGAAAACGATCTGATGGGAATCTCCAACGCTCCCGAAGAGGTCGGAGGTTTCGGCTATTTCCGAGCCCTGACCGAATCGCTCACACCGCGCGACGCCATGTACTACGGACGGTTGATCAAGGTCCGCGACCTGCTCCGCCAGAAACGATACACCGGAGATCAAGATACGCGCAACCACTACGAACTGTTGCTCCATCGCATCGAAGGAGCTTTACAGTAGTCTAACTTCAAACTGCGAATCAAACCATGAAACGATACCTGATCTTTCTGCTTTCGCTGCTCCTGCTGGCGGGCGTTGCGACGACCGCCGAGGCCAAGGGGCGGAAATCGAAGAAAAAGGCCGCAACAGAAGCCGTTCCGGCGAAGAAACCGACCGATTACGAAAAACTCTTCAAGGAGAAAACGGTCCGCACGTCGAAGGGCGGCATGATGACCCTGCATCTGGTGGATGACAAACTTCTGGTTGAGTTGCCGTTGAAGATGCTCGGCCGCGACATGATGCTCATGTCGTCGGTGGCCGAGATCACCGACCATACGGACAGCTACGTCGGGCTCTCGCCGCTGAAGCCGCTGCAGGTGAAGTTCGATACGATCAACCGTTCGGTTGTTCTGCGCCGCGACCGCAACCAGTCGGTCGTCGCGGACAACGGCCGGGAGATCCTCCGAGCACTGGAACAGAGTAACATGCCGGCGATCCTCGGCTCCTATGAGATCAAGGCCTACAACGCCGACTCCACGGCGGTGGTTTTCGACATGACAGACCTGTTCATCGGGAACGAAAGCCTGCTGACGGCAATCGACCCCCGTTCGGAGACGAAACTCGTGTTGCGGGGTGTATCCTTCAATCAGAAAAAGGATCGTTCGCTGCTCACGGACGTGGCCGCCTTCGAGGACAACGCCACGGTGACCAGCTACATCACCTACGACAGCAAGATCGGCAAGTATTACAACAAGGTGACCACGGCGAAACTGGTTCGATCGCTGGCGCTGTTGCCCGAGGAGCCGATGCGTCCTCGTCTGGCGGATTACCGTTTGCCGCTCAACGTTCTGGGCAAGTACAACTACCATTCGGACTACCAGCTCATGAATCCGGTCTATTTTGCGACACGCTGGCGTTTGGAGCCTTCGGATCCGGAGGCCTACGGGCGCGGTCAGTCGGTGGAGCCGCTCAAGCCGATCACCTTCTACATCGACACGACCTTCACGGCACAGATGAGCGCGGCTATCACGAAGGGTATTCTCGAATGGAACAAGTGCTTCGAGGCGATCGGGTTCAAGGATGCGATCCGCGTGAAGCCCTTCCCGCGTCCCGAGGAGGATCCGCAGTTCAGCCCGCAGAATTTCCGCTACAACTGCATCAACTACGTGCCGTCGCTGGCCGGAGATGCCCGCGTAAGAACCTATGTCGACCCCCGCAGTGGCGAGATCCTCCGCACGACGGTGATGGTTTGCCACAACTTCGTCTGGGAAATGCCCTTCGAGATCTTCGTCTTCACGGCCCATGCCGACCCGTCGGTCCGCCAGCGTTACATGCCCGACAGCACGCTGTTCGAGCATGTCAAGAATCACTTTACGTGGCTTACGGGAGTCGATTGCTTCGGCATGTCCTACAACCTCACCTCCTCGGCCGCCTTCCCGTCGGATTCGCTGCGCCACAACGCCGCCTTCACGCGCAGGTACGGCACGACCCCCTCGATGCTCGACATCGCCAAGTACAACTTCATCGCCCCGATCGATGCCGTGCAGAAGGGGTTCCGGATTACGCCGGTCGGTGTGGGGGAGTATGACTACCATGTCGTAAAGTGCCTCTACAAGCCCATTCCCGAGGCCAAAACCCCGGAAGAGGAACTGAAGGTAATCGAACGGTGGGTCGACGCTACGGTCGGAAATCCGATATACCGTTACGAGAATGCGAAGGATTGCCCCGACTGCGGCGCGAACGACGTCGGCGACGACGATATCAAGAATTTCGAATACGCGCTGGGGAACCTGCGTTACTGCATGGAGAATTTCGACCGCTGGATCTCCGACGAGGAGGACCCCGAATACCTCTACCGCCAGGGACTCTACAACTACCTCTACCGCCGTTACAAACAGCTGCTGACGCAGGTTGCCATCTCGGCATACGGCGTCAAGACCTACGAGAAAAAGGTCGGCGACCCGGTTCCGAGCTACGAATTTACCCCCTATGAACGACAGAAAGAGGCGCTCGACATCCTCTATGCCAACCGTTACATGCCCGACTGGGTGCAACGGCCTGACCTGGTCTATCTGATGGAGATTCAACGCGATCGGCTCGAAGAACACAAGGATTATCTCCAGTTGCTGATGACGGCCACGGCAACCCGTCTGTTCATCTATGACGGACTGGGAGACGACCATTTCGACCACAAACGATACATCCGCTACATGTTCGACCGGCTCTTCGAGAAGACCCGCAAGGGACTGCCGCTCGCAGACGAGGATTTCTACTATCAGATGAACTTCGCCAAAACCATGATGCGCTCGTCGCAAATCGTAGACCGAAACGCCAAGTACCGCAGATCCTCCTCCTCAGCTCTCACCGACCGGATACTCAATGACCCGCGGATCCTGGATTTCAGCAATATGGAGGAGTGCCTGAAACAGGTGGAGCAGATGCCGCTGCTCTATTCGACGAACGGATTGCCGATCTCCCGAAGCGAGATCGGTGCTCAATACGGAGAACTGAAGTACTGGCCCGTTATTAACACCCAGTCGACCCGTCAGCTATACTACGGCATTCTCAAGGAGATGCGGGCTCTCGTCAAACCCTACATCAACAGCCCGGATCAACGCTCCCGCGAACATTACCGATACATCTATGAGTCGATTACCCGATTGATCGATTAGACTTTGAAGCCCGCCCGCCTTCGGAGTCCCGGAGGCGGGCTTTTCGAATAAACACCCATCAAACCGTTCCTTTATGAAGAAATCTTTACCCGAAGCAAGTCTTTTCGGCCGGATATTCCGAAAATTGACTCTCGCCCTGGCTCTCGCCCTGGCAAGTGTCGGAATGGCCGCGGCGCAACAGCCGAAGACAATTGCGGTGGACTTCCGCAACGCCACCGTACAACAGGTCCTCACCTGGCTGGACAACCACACACAGTACGATTTCGTGTATAACAACGCGCAGATCGAACCGCTGCCCCGGGTGTCGATTCAAATGACACATACGACCGTAACCGACGTCCTGAAAATCTGCCTGCGCAACAGTTCGTTGAGTTATCAGATCCGCGGCAACATGATCGTCATCCGACCGGCCGACGAAATCCGGACGGAAACCGAAGAGGCCGTGCAGTTTTCCGGCGTGGTCTACGACGAGAACGGACTGCCGCTGGCTGGGGTGAGCGTCCTGCTGAAGAGCGCCAGCCGCGGCGCCGTGACGGGACCCGACGGAAAATTCATTCTCAAGGCGCGACGTACCCCGAACATGACGCTTACCTTCTCGTTCGTGGGCATGAAGTCCCAGGACATGACCATCTTCCAGCATGGCAAACAACTCGTCCGCGAACTGGACCGCATCAGCGTCCGCATGGAGCCCTCGGTCAGCGAGATCGACAACGTTGTCGTGACGGGTATCCTGAATATCGCCCAGAAATCATTCTCGGGCTCCTCGACAACCATCACCGGCGAACAGCTCAAGACCGTGGCGCCCCAGGGCAACGCCTTTACGGCTATTCAGATCTTCGAGCCCTCGTTCCGCCTGGCCGAAAACCTCGACATGGGTTCCAACCCCAACGCCCTGCCGGAGATGTACGTCCGCGGCCGGTCGGGGATCGGAACCCCCGCCCTGGACGAAAGCCTCACCTCGGAACACGCCCTGAAAAACAATCCCAATCTGCCGATCTTCATGCTCGACGGCTATGAGGTCTCGATGGAGAAGATCTACGACCTCGACATCGAGCGGATCGAAAGCTACACGATCCTCAAGGATGCCGCGGCAACGGCCATGTACGGATCACGGGCGGCAAACGGCGTAATTGTCATCACGACCAAAAGCCTTCCGGCCGGACGCCTGAACGTCAGTTACAGCGGCAACTTCACGGTCAATGCCCCCGACCTGTCGAGCTACAACCTGATGAATGCCCGCGAGAAACTCGAAGCCGAACGCCTCGCCGGTTTCTACGAGTCGGACGATCCCTCGCAGCTCGCGGCAAAACTCAAGGAGTACAACGGCAAACTCCAGAACATCGAACGCGGAATCGAAACCGACTGGATGGCTCTGCCGCTGCGCACGTCGTTCAGCCACAAGCACTCGATCACCATTGCCGGAGGCGCCGACGCCATCCGCTACGGACTCGACCTGATGTACGACGACCAGGAGGGCGTCATGAAGGGACAGAACCGCAAGAAGATGGAGGCCGCCCTCAACCTGCAATACCAGTACAAGGGCTTCACCTTCCGGAACCAGATGACCACTACACTGGTCAACTCCCAGGAGTCGCCCTACGGCGCCTTTTCCGACTACATCCGGATGAACCCCTACGACACCTACCTCAACGAAAACGGCGAAATCGGCATGAACCTGGCCTCCTGGCACAGCGGAACCACCTACCGCAATCCGATGTACGACGCCACCCTGGGGAGTTTCGACCGCGGAAAACGGCACGAATTCTACGACCAGTTCGACGTCCGCTACTACCTCAACAAGAAGATCAACTTCAAGGCCAACATCGCCCTGGGATACATCGTCAGCGATGACGACAAGTTCACCGATCCGGCTTCGGCCAAGTTCAAGGACATGACCAAAAAGGGACAGTTGGTCACCTCGACCCAGAAACAGTCGACCTACGACATCTCGCTCAACGGATACTACAACGACCACATCGGCCGCCACAACATCAACTTCGTCGCCGGCGTGAACATCCGCGAGGACAAGACCGACTACAAAGGTTTCACATACAGCGGATTTCCAGAAGGAGGGTTCTCCGGACCCGGCTACGCCCAGGACCTCGACACGGAGAGCTACCTCGAAAGCAAGAACAGGCTGTTCAGCACCCTGGCCGTACTCAACTATACGTACAACGATCTGGTTTTCGCCGACCTCTCGGGACGTATCGACGGCAGTTCGCAGTTCGGAGCCAACAAGCGCTTCGCACCGTTCTACTCCACGGGAGCCGGTGTCAACCTCCACAACCTGAAATTCTTCAAGGAGCACGCCTCGTGGCTGACGATTCTCAAGCTGAGGGCCTCCTACGGAATGACGGGAAACGTCTCGTTCCCCTCCTACGCCGCGCAGAACAAGTACGAGATGATCACCGAGTGGCAGACCCCGACGGGCGACGGCGTGCAGATCCGCTACCTGGGCAACCCCAACCTGAAATGGGAGCGGACCTTCCAAACCGACCTGGGATTCGAACTCTCGATCCGCGACGGACTCTTCTATGCCCGCTACAACTACTACATCAAGGATACGCACGACATGCTGGGCGATATGACCATCCCCACCTCGTCGGGCTTCACCTCCTACAAGGAGAACATCGGCCGCATGGAGAACCGCGGGCATGAAATCCAGCTCCGCAGCCGGATCGTCAATACCCGCAATACGATCATCAACCTGATGATCAACGGTGCCTCGAACAAGGGCCGGCTGAAAAAGATCTCCAATTCGCTCAAAGCCTACAACGACCGCGTAAACGAATTCTACAAGAGCGGATCCGGCAGTTACGACGCCCAGTCCAGCCCGCTGCTGCGCTACTACGAGGGCGGATCGCTGACCGGCATCTACGCCATGCGCTCGCTGGGAATCGACCCCGCAACGGGGGACGAACTCTACCTGCGACGCGACGGCTCGACAACCTTCAAATGGGACCCTGCAGAGAATGTCCTCGTCGGCGACACGGAGCCTACGATGAGCGGATCGTTCGGCCTGAGCGCCTACTGGAAGGGATTCACCCTCGACACCTACTTCCTCTACGAATGGGGCGGGCAGCGCTACAACTCCACGCTGGTCCAGACCATCGAGCGGGCCGACATCCTCAACAGCAACTGCGACCGCCGGGTGCTGACCGACCGCTGGATCAATCCCGGAGATATCGCACGCTTCCGCAACATCCAGTTGTACAATCTTGTGTCGCGCCCCTCGTCGCGCTTCGTCCAGGACTACAACTACCTCAACATGTCGACCCTCTCGGTGGGCTACGAATTCAAACGCGACATGATCCGCAAACTGGGCCTCTACCGGCTCAAACTGCAGTTCAACTGCCGCGACCTGTTCACCGTCAGCTCGATCCAGGTCGAACGCGGACTCACGTCACCCTATGCCCGCGCCTTCACCCTCTCCGTCAACGCCTCCTTCTAAATACGAACAAACCATGAAAACGAAAACGAGATATCTGATCGCGCTGCTCTTCGCCGTTTCGCTGAGTCCCTCCTGCGAAAAGTGGCTCGACATAGAACCCCAGTACGAAATCACCGATACCGACCTCTACAAGAATGCCGCCGGTTACTACAAGGCCGTCAACGGACTCTATTTCCAACTCTCGGCACTCTCGCTCTACGGCAAGGAGCTCTCCTGGGGCATGACCGACGTGTGGGCCCGCTACTACTACATCGATCCGGCGAGCGGATTCGAAGCCTACCCCCAGGTCTATGACCTGCTCTACGACGGCGAAGAGATCGCCGGCATCGCCGCCTCAATCTGGAGCAGCGGGTACAAGATCATCGCCCAGGCCAACGACCTGATCGCCCATGCCGAGGCCACCGATGCGGAGTTTTTCCCGCTCGAAGAGGTCGACCGCAACACGATCCTCGGGGAAGCCTATGCCGTCCGCGGCATGATGCACCTGGATTTGATGCGCGTATTCGGCGCCTCGATGGCCGTGGATCCCGAGGGGTGCTACGTCCCCTACGTGGACACCTACCCCTCGACGGTCAACCCGCCGATCCCCAACCGGGAGTACATGACCCGCGTAATCGACGATCTGAAACAGGCCTACGGGCTGCTCAAGACTTTCGACGTCGAGGCCAATCCGAACTACGCCGCCTCGACCACCTACCGCTTCTCCCCCTCGAACGTCCCCGAGGAGGGCAAATTCTTCAGTATGCGCGGCACGCGCCTGAATTACTATGCCGTCACCGTCCTACTGGCACGGGCCTGTCTCTGGGCCGGGGAGACCGACCAGGCCCTGACCTATGCCCAGGAGATCATCGACCTGGTTGCGGACAAGACCCTGAAGCTCGCCTCGTCGAGTTCCATCTCCAACACGCCGAAGATCTTCGACGAGGTGCTCTTCGGCTACTACAACGAGGACCTCATGGACACCTACGAACCCTATGCCAACGCCACGAACTCACAGCGGCTGACCGTCGATGACAAGACCTTCTTCAGTACGCCGACGAACGACTACCGTAAGAACTTCATCAAGGGGAATTTCATGCAGAAGTACATCGTCGAGAACTCCACCGAGAAGGATTGCATCGTCCCGGGCATCCGGATCAGCGAAGCCTACTACATCGCTGCCGAATGCCTCAGCAAGAGCGACATGACAACGGCCGCCGCCGATCTGATGGCAATCCGCAAGGCCCGCGGCTACTCCTCCCCGGCACTCTCGGGCTCGATGACCGAAGAGGAGTTCCGGGAGGCCCTGACCTATGAATACCGCAAGGAGTTCATCGGCGAGGGGCAGCTGCTGTTCTTCTTCAAGCGGACGAACCTGCCGATCACCTATTCGGGCGGGAACTTCAACCATGCAGGCAAACTGGTCATGCCGGTTCCCGACAGCGAAAGCGCCATCTGATTCACCCTAACACAAGCCGAAACGATGAAAAAAACAATCATACTCTTTGGCACGGCCGCCGCACTGCTGACGGCCGCCTGCAACAAGTCGGAGATTCTGGCTCCGACCGACCGGCGGCATATTTACATCGCCTATCCCGACAGCGAAAATCCGATATTCAACTTTTCATTCCTCTCGACACCCGACGAGACGGCCCGGATCGCCGTACCCATCACCTTTGCGGGTCGTCCGCTGACCGGGGATCTGGACTTCGCCATCGAGGTTTCGCCCGAAACGACACTGGCCGAAGGCAGCGAATATCAACTTCCGGAGCTCGTCTTCCATCAGGAGAAGGGTTTTCGGGATACGATCTACGTCGCCATCCACAAGACCGAACGGATGGAAAACGATACCTATACGCTGAAATTCAACCTCGTGTCGAATGCGAACTTCCTGGCCACAATGACCGGAGCCCTGGAGGCCGAAATCCGCGTGACGGCACAGGTCGCCCAGCCCTCGTGGTGGACCCAGGAGGTCACGGACTACTACCTCGGGACGTACAGCGACCTGAAATTCGAGCTCTTCACGCTGCACGGATATATCGGAGACTACGGAGCGCTGGACGACAACGAAAAACGCTATTATGCCCTCAAGTTCAAATACTGGCTCCAGGAGAATCCCCAGACCGAAGCGGACGGCACGGCGATGAACGTGCCCATCCAGGGTTAACCTTAAAAACGACAGATCATGAAACGATACAGAACATACCTGTTTGCCGCGGCCGTCGGGCTCTGTGCCGCGGGATGCTACAGCAACGACACAAACCTCGACTACAAGACGCTCGACCTGCCCCGGATCGAAAACCCCGACAAGGATCCGGCACTCTTCATCGAAAACAACGTCTACGAGGTCTCGATCACCGAACCGCTGGTCATTACGCCCCGGGTGGTCTATTCCGACCTGTCGGACCTCTCCTACAGATGGGTGATCGACGGCCGGGTCGTCTCGACGGAAAAGGACCTCGAATGGATGTGGGATTCCGACGAGGAGCGTCTTTCGTGTTTCTTCGAAATCCACCGCAATTCGGCCGGGAACTCCCAGATCATGGCTTTCACGGTCAAGCTGCTGACGCCCTTTGCCACGGGTTACAGCCTGCTCGTCGAGAAGAACGGCGAACTGCGCTGCGACTTCATCGAACAGTATTCGACCGGACTGCAGCTCTACCGGTTCACCCACTATCCCGATGCTGCGGGGCAGGCGTTTGCATCCTCGGGTGACCGGCCGCGGTTACAGGAGTACTGGTCGTGCGAAGGCGGCAGCACGGTGCTCGGCAAGCTGTTGTTCATCGACCGCGATCCGAATAACTGCATGTCACTCAACGGGTCCTCGCTGTTGCAGGAAATGCCCTTGAAGGAGGAGTTCATCAACGAGACATTCCCCGAGGATTTCCGGATCAAGGACTTCATGCACGGGGGATTCGTAAGCTACCTGCTGGCCGACGACGGGCGTATCTTCTCGCGAAAGGGCCTGCGCATCTTCTATACGGGTCGCTTCATGGACCTGCCGCTTCAGTACCGGGGCAGGCAGGTGCACGGCGAACGCTTCATCACACCGAAATACGACGAGGGATACGGCCTGATTTACGAGACAACGGAACAGGGAGGACGTTTCCTGTTGGTCAATTTCGATTACAGTTCGTCATCGGGCTACGACCCCACGAAAGCCGGGGAAGTAGTGGAGTTCGACGCGGAGAGCGCCATGTCCGGAATCACCGGTTATGAGTTTGTCGACGGCTGGTTCGTTCTGAACAAGGATATTTTCGCTTGGGGCGCCTCTTCGAGCGTTGCGATGCTGTTCCGCGGCAAGGCGGACGGGAAGTATTATCTCCGGGAGGTATCGATCGCCTTCGATTCGCGGACGGCGGCCATCGAGACCGAGGAGGCATTCCCGGAAGTGTACCGCGAACTGCCGGACTTCGGCGACGACAGCCGGATCTGCGTCAACCGCATCGACGGCGGCGACTACTTCCAATCGGGCTACATCTACTACACGAAGGCTTCGGATCCCCGCACGGTACTGACCCGCGAACGGAAGGGAACAGGTGCACCCTCGGAGTTCCATACCTTCGACCAGGAGGTCGTGGCCATCGCCGAAGGGGCCACCAAAAGCAAAAACTGCTATGTGCTTTTCGCCCTGGCCGACGGAACCGTAATGATCTACACGCCATGGAACTGGAATTTCGACGGCGGAACGTCCAACTTCGACACCTTCGATGAGGAGCGGATCGTCTCCCGGTTCCAGACCGACGGAACCGTCCGCTGGGCCGGGTTCAAGTACGGAGGTTTTGCCAATTTCAGTTGACCGGCTCCGGCATTCCTGACGTCGGCAAACGCGAAGGCTCCCCTCTCACCCAGTGTGCGGGGAGCCCTCTTTTGGGTGCCTGTTTTTGAATCGTGCCGTACAGGATTTCAGACGAGCTCGTTCCAGAGAACGAAAAGAATCCAGCTTTCCCATCCGGACCATTTCCCGAGCCGGGCTCTCAAAGTCCGGTATCCACGGTATTTTTGGGTCTTGACGGTATTGATACTGATACCGAGGAGTTGTGCGATTTCTTCACCTTTGGCCCCAGCGACGGCGAGCTGGATGATTCGCCTTTGCTCAACAGGGAGTCTTTGAATTTCGGTGTAAAGGCGCCGAATGATCTCCTCTTCGACGACTCCAACGGCGAATTCCAGTTCCTCTTCGGGTTCGTGAGGTGCGGATTCATCCTTCTCCTTTCGGACCTGTTGCTCATGGAGATTCTTCAACAGCGAGGTTCGATTGTCTCGGTCGCGGCGATAGGCCAGCGAGTTGCGGTAGACGGCACGATAGAGATAGGCAGTCAGTTCGGGGAGGACCGTAAAGGAGAGTTCCGTTTGCCAGACCTTCAGCAGGAGTTCCTGCACGATATCTTCGGCCGCTCCGGGTTCTCCGCACAGCGAGGCCGAGTAGGCACACAGCGCCTTGTAGTAACGTGTATAAAGTTCTTCCCAGGCAACGGGATCTTTACCGTTGATCCGGGCGACGAACTCTTTAGATTTAATATACGTTGCCTTTATACTCGTCATCTGCAGTCGGTGCAGGACTTTCTCATGAACCGTCGGGCGTGTTGTGGCCCGAAGATTATAACCTTACCGGGAGCAAATATACGAAAAAATTACGAATCCGTCCTGCGAGCAACCGGAGCGAGGTCCCCATTTCGGACGCATTCAGCGAGATATTATTGTTTGATGGAGACCCTTAAAGCCCCAATAGCCAGATAATCCATCCGTGAGGGTCTCAACATGTTTCAGGGCCATGCGGAATACGCAATCAACCCTGCGGGTTGTTATTCCCTTTTTCGTCGGCAATTTCCTTGCCGCCCAGGTCTTCGGACTTGTTTGCGGTAAATCGGTGGCCTCGAGTCCCGAATGAGCATTCCAATGACGCTTCGAGAATCGGCCTCGGAAACCAAACAAGTGTTCTAACAGCACTTCTGTTCCAAACGGCATCAATCGCCAAGAGAAAGTCCTCTCGCATAACGTCCAATAGATCGAGGCCGTAGATATCACCACCCCGAAGAACGCGAACTTCATGGACTCACAGGCCAGCAAGATCGTCGGTGTAATAATCAACTACACATCGTTGGGCATGGACGGAGCCTCAAAGACGATACTATGCAACAACAAGTTAATTTCGCAGTCCTCAAACGCAGTATACGCCAATGACGGTATCCTGATGTATAACTTCACTGTGAGGGGGCTATATTTCAGCGCATAGAAGAAATGAATCCAGTTTGCACTGGAAAGATCATCAGCAGGAAGTGCAGGTGCAAAACTTCGTTCACCGATTAGGGATCTTCACAATTGGTCCAAAGTACATTTTGCTCTCCTTGTACTCTTTTACAATGTAAAAAAATCTGTTTTCAATAAAATACAAATCCCGGTTTAGTCGACAAAAAGTAGGATAAAATCTCTGCAAGGCATTGATTTTAATATCTTTGCGAAGATTATTACTGAT
>CALUMM010000054.1 GCA_944321755.1 uncultured Alistipes sp. | reverse complement strand
TTGCCCGTACCGTTCCAGCCCGTGTTCACCAGGTAAGCCTTGGCGCCCGACTTCTCCATCTTCTTCACCAGCTCCTCACCGTACTTCGTCGGATGCAGCGACAGGAAGGCTGCTCCGAAGCAGGCCGAGAAGGTCGGCGTCGGCTCCGTAATACCGCGCTCCGTTCCGGCCAGCTTGGCCGTGAAGCCCGACAGGAAGTAGTATTTCGTCTGCTCAGGAGTCAGAATCGAGACCGGGGGCAGCACACCGAATGCGTCGGCCGAAAGGAAGATCACCTTCTTGGCGGCCGGAGCCTTCGATACCGGCTTCACGATGTTCTCGATGTGGAAGATCGGGTACGATACGCGGGTGTTCTCCGTTACCGACTTGTCGGCGTAGTCGATCTTGCCCTTCTTGTCAACCGTCACGTTCTCCAGCAGCGCGTTGCGGCGGATCGCGTTCCAGATGTCCGGCTCGTTCTCCTGCGAGAGGTTGATCACCTTGGCGTAGCAGCCGCCCTCGAAGTTGAAGACGCCGTCGTCGTCCCAGCCGTGCTCGTCGTCACCGATGAGCTGGCGCTTCGGATCCGTCGAAAGCGTCGTCTTGCCCGTGCCCGACAGTCCGAAGAAGATCGCCGTCTCGCCCTTCTCGTTCGTGTTCGCCGAGCAGTGCATCGAAGCCATGCCCTTCAGCGGAAGCAGGTAGTTCATGTACGAGAACATACCCTTCTTCATCTCTCCGCCGTACCACGTATTGATGATCACCTGCATCTTCTCCGTCAGGTTGAACACAACGGCCGTCTCCGAATTCAGACCCAGCTTCTTGTAGTTCTTCACCTTGGCTTTCGAGGCGTTCAGAACCACGAAGTCCGGCTCACCGTACTTCTCCAGCTCCTCGTCCGTCGGACGGATGAACATGTTCTTCACGAAGTGGGCCTGCCAGGCAACCTCCATGATGAAACGGATCTTCAGACGCGAGTTCTCGTTCGCGCCGCAGAACGTGTCGACCACGTAGAGTTTCTTGTTCGAAAGCTCCTCGGCAGCAATCTTCTTCAGCTCCTTCCAGGCGGCCTTCGTCACGGGCTTGTTGTCGTTCTTGTACTCGTCCGACGTCCACCAGATCGTATCCTTCGTAGTCTCGTCCATCACGAAGAACTTGTCCTTGGGCGAACGGCCCGTGTAGACGCCCGTCATCACGTTCACGGCGCCCGTCTCGGTCAGCTGGCCCTTCTCGTAGCCGCGAAGGCCCTTCTTCGTCTCCTCACGGAACAGTTCGTCGTAGGAGGGGTTGTACACGATCTCGGTAACACCCGTGATCCCGTACTTTCTCAGATCCATCTTGTCCATAACTTTTTATTTTTAATTAAACCTCAATCCGTAACCTAACGTCCGGAGATCCCAAAAAAGTACACACCCGGACGGCACAAAGGTAAAAAAACTTTTAGAATTGTGAAAAAAATAACAGTCAAAATTACGAAAATTTTTTATTATCACATCCCCGGAATCCCGGAACCCCCGCCAGAAGCGCTTCAAGGCCGGGAAAACCGCCCGCCGGAGCCTCCGGAAACATTCCCCTGCGAAAACCGGGCCGCACGGCAATCGCAATCCGGATTCCGGCTCGGAACACCCCCCCCCGAAACTCCCGGCCGAACGGGCCGTTCGGACCAAACCCCCTCCCTCCCAGGGTTCCAAAATGACAGCCCAGAAAAGAAAAAATCTTCCATTCCGAAAAATATTTCGGCCGATCCGATTATTTTTATTAACTTTGGATGTTATGGCCGGACTCTACCTCCATATCCCCTTCTGCAAGCGCATCTGCGCCTATTGCGACTTCTTCAAGGAGGTCGGAACGGCCCGTATGCCCGTCCTCACCGATGCCATGCACCGCGAACTCGAACACCGCAGGGAATATTTGGGAGAGGAGCCGATCCGGACCCGCTATTTCGGCGGCGGAACACCCTCGCTCTGCCCACCCGAACTCCTGGACGGACTGCTGGAACACGCCGCCCGGATCTTCGACTGCTCACACGTCGAGGAGACCACCCTCGAAGCCAACCCCGACGACCTCAGCCCCGCATACCTCGACGCCCTCCGGCGCATCGGAATCGACCGTCTCTCGATCGGCATCCAGTCCTTCGACGACGACTGCCTGCGCCTGATGAACCGCCGGCACAACGCCACACAGGCCCTTCAGGCCGTCCGGGATGCCCGGAATGCCGGATTCGAGAACATCTCCGTAGACCTGATCTTCGGCATCCCCGGTTTCGGCGGGGACTCGCTCCGCAGGACCCTCGACCGAACCCTCGAACTCGGCGCGGAGCACATCTCGGCATACCATTTGACCATCGAGCCCGGAACCGCGTTCGGCCGCCGGGCCGAACGCGGAACCTTCGACCCGGTCGACGAGGAGGTCAGCGAAGCGGAATTCGCCCTCGTGCACGAAACCCTTACCCGCGCCGGATTCGAACACTACGAGGTCTCGAATTTCGCTCGCCCCGGATGCCGCGCCCGCCACAACGCCGCCTACTGGAACGGCTCGAAATACCTCGGAATCGGCCCCGCAGCCCACTCCTTCGACGGCCGGGAACGACACTGGAACGTCGCATCCGTCGAACGCTACATCAACGGCGAACCCCCAGAAACCGAAACCCTCTCCGACCGCGACCGCTTCAACGAATATGTCATGACCCGGCTCCGAACCGCCGAGGGAATCGACCTCCGCGACGCGGAAGCCCGTTTCGGTTCGGAACGGACCGACCGGCTGAAAAAACTGGCCTCCGCCTGGCTGCAATCAGGCACCGTAACCTTTTCCGACCGGCATCTGAACATTCCGGCCCCGAAAATGCTCCTTTCCGACGCCGTAATCGAAACGCTCTTCGAAACGTAACCGAAGATGCAACCAAGTGAAACAGAAATGTTAAGTTATTCTTAAATATTTTTAGAAATTAAAATTGGAATTGTTTTATCTAAATATAAGTATTACCTTTGCGGCCGGATTCAATTCCGTTCGTCACGAATTACAAACAAGCGATTAAGTATATGAGCAACGCTAAACACACTCCCGATTTCCTGTTCGAAGTAAGCTGGGAGGTATGCAACAAGGTGGGCGGAATCCACACCGTCATCTCCACCAAGGCACAAACCGTAACCCGAAAATTCGCAGACCGATACCTCCTGATCGGACCGGACCTCTCCCACGAAGGCGTCAACCCCGAATTCGAAGAGGACCCCAATCTGCTGAAAGCCTGGAGACAGGGCCTCTACAATGAAGGCATCCGCGTGCGCGCCGGACACTGGAAAATAAAGGGCGAACCCAAAGTCCTCCTCGTCGACTTCTCCTCGCTCATCCCCCGCAAGGACGAAATCCTCAAAAGCCTCTGGGAATCCTATCACGTGGACTCCATCTCCGGACAGTGGGACTATGTAGAACCCGTACTCTTCGGCTGGGCCGCCGGCGTCGTGATCGCTTCCTACGCCGACACCTTCGGAACCCCCACCGAAAAGGCCGTAGCCCACTTCCATGAGTGGCAGACCGCGGCCGGAGGCCTCTACCTGCGCAACCACTCCCCCTATGTGGCCACCGTATTCACCACCCATGCTACCGTCATGGGCCGCTGCATCGCCGGAAACCGCCTCCCGCTCTACAACGACCTCACGAAATTCAACGCCGACGAACTCGCCCGGCGCTTCAACGTCGTGGCCAAACACTCCATCGAAAAGATGGCTGCAACATACCACGACGCATTCCTCACCGTCAGCGACATCACCGCAAACGAGTGCAAATACCTCCTCGGACGCGAACCCGATGCCGTAACCCCCAACGGTTTCGAAAACGACTTCGTCTGGTCCGGCGACGAATATTACGCCAAACGGGACGAAGCACGCAAAGCCATGATCTCCGTCGCCGAAGCCTGCCTCGGCGAAAAATTCAACGGAGATCCCCTGATCGTCGGAACCAGCGGACGCTACGAATTCCGAAACAAGGGTATCGATGTCTTCATCGAATCGCTCAAACTCCTCGCCCAGTCGGACAAACTCCAGCGTGAAATCCTCGCATACATCACCGTCCCGGCCGGAAACCGAGGACCCCGCGTCGATCTCCAGGCCCACCTGGCAAACCCCGCGAACCCCATCGACGAAAAACAGTACAAATACTCGACCCACTACCTGGAAAACCAGACCTGGGACCCCATCGTGAACGCCCTCAAGGAGAGCCCCCTCACACAGCCCGGTTCGAAGGTAAAGGTCATCTTCGTCCCCACGTACCTCAACCGCGCAGACGGAATCTTCAACAAGGACTACTACGAGCTCCTCGTCGGAATGGACCTCACGGTATTCCCCTCCTACTACGAACCCTGGGGATACACGCCCCTGGAGTCCGTGGCGTTCTCCGTCCCGACCGTCACCACGACCCTCGCAGGATTCGGCCTCTGGGTCGACAAACAGCGTGAACACGCCGGCGTCGAGGTCATCCGCCGCGACGACTACAACGACTCCGAAGTCGAGGACAAAATCGCCGATTTCCTCCTGCGTTTCAGCCTCCTCGACGAAAAATACGTCAACGAAATCCGCACCTCGGCCTTCGAAATCTCGATGACCGCTCTCTGGGAGCACCTCTTCGCAGCCTACGAACAGGCATACTCCGAAGCCGTCGAAAGCTCGATCGTCCGCACCAACCGCGCCATGCTCGACGATGGAGGCGCCAAAACCGAACAGATCAATTTCGTCCGCCAGCAGCTCTTCGTCGAAAAACCAAACTGGAGCCGCATGATGGTCGACAAGACCCTCCCCAAACGCCTCCATGCCCTGGAAGAGCTCTCCCGGAACCTCTGGTGGTGCTGGAACCCCGGAGCCCGCGACCTCTTCGAAGGCATCGACCCCGCGCTCTGGGCCGAATGCGAAAGCAACCCCATCGCATTCCTCGACAAACTCAGCGTCGAGCGGATGCGCGAACTCGAAAAGGATACGAATTTCCTCGCCATGCTGGATGCCGTGCACACCCAGTTCCGCGACTACATGAACGAGAAGCCCGACCCCAAGGCCACCACAATCTCCTACTTCTCGATGGAGTACGGTCTGCACTCCTCGCTGAAAATCTACTCCGGAGGCCTCGGAATCCTCGCCGGTGACTACCTCAAGGAGGCTTCGGACCGCAACGTCCCGATGGCTGCCGTAGGACTGCTCTACCGCTACGGATACTTCACACAGCGGCTCTCCTCCCAGGGAGCCCAGGAGGCAACCTACGAGGCGCAGAACTTCTACAAACTCCCCATCTCGCCCGTGCGCGACGAGGCCGGAAACTGGATGACCGTATCCATCGCATTCCCCGGACGCACGCTCCTGGCCCGCATCTGGAAATGTCAGGTCGGTCGTACCGACCTCTACCTGCTCGACGCCGATATCGAGGACAACCTCGAAGAGGACCGTCAGGTGACCCACTACCTCTACGGCGGCGACTGGGAGAACCGCCTCAAGCAGGAGATCCTGCTCGGTATCGGCGGTATCCGCGCCCTCCGGAAACTCGGAATCAAGCACGACGTATACCACTGCAACGAGGGTCATGCCGCATTCATCGGCATCGAGCGCATCCGCGACCTGGTAAACCATCGCAAACTCTCCTTCTCGGAGGCCCTGGAGGTCGTACGCTCGTCGTCGCTCTTCACCACCCACACCCCCGTGCCGGCCGGTCACGACGCATTCCCCGAGTCGATGATCCGCCAGTACATGTCGCACTACCCCGACGTGCTGGGAATCACCTGGGAGCAGTACATCAACCTCGGAAAGACCAACCCCAACGACCCGAACGAGAAGTTCTCGATGTCGGTGCTCGCCTGCAACCTCTCGCAAGAGGTCAACGGTGTATCGTGGCTCCACGGAGAGGTCTCGAAGGACATCCTCGGCAACATGTGGCCCGGATACTTCAAGAACGAGCTCCACATCGGGTACGTCACCAACGGCGTGCACTTCCCGACCTGGATCGCAACCTCCCTGCGCCGGCTCTACGCCCGCTACTTCGCCGACGGCTTCGAAGGACATACCTATGACATCCCCGCCTGGCAGAAGGTCCACAATATCCCCGACGCCGAACTCTGGGAGGAGCGCATGAAGCTCAAGAACCGGCTCATCAAGCACATCCGCAAGCGTTACAGCGACCCCAAACAGGTGCGCCTCGACTCCCCGAAGCAGATGCTCCAGGTCATCGAGGGTCTGCGCCCCGACGTCCTGACCATCGGTTTCGCACGGCGGTTCGCAACCTACAAGCGCGCATACCTCCTCTTCACGAACCTCGACCGCCTCGCCGCCATCGTCAACAACAAGGAGCGCCCCGTACAGTTCATCTTCGCGGGTAAGGCTCACCCCAACGACAAGCCCGGCCAGGACCTCATCAAACGCATCGTCGAAGTATCCGCCATGCCCCAGTTCGTGGGAAAGATCCTCTTCCTCCAGAACTACGACATGGAGCTCGCCCGCCGCATGGTACAGGGTGTCGACGTCTGGCTCAACACCCCCACCCGACCCCTGGAGGCTTCGGGTACCTCGGGCGAAAAGTGCGTCATGAACGGCGTCATGCAGTTCTCCGTCCTCGACGGATGGTGGGTCGAAGGATACAAGGAGGGAGCCGGTTGGGCTCTCCCCATGGAACGGACCTTCACGGACCAGCACTTCCAGGACGAACTCGACGCCGAGATGATCTACAACACCATCGAGGAACAGATCGCTCCGAAATATTACGCCCGCGATACGGACTACGTCCCCCACGAGTGGATCGCTTCCATCAAGAGGTGCATCGCTGACATCGCATCCAACTTCACCACGAACCGGATGCTGATCGACTACGAGGAGCGCTTCTACAACAAACTCGCGGCCCGGAAACGACTGATGGCCGACGACGCCTACCGGATGGCCCGCGAAATCGCAGCCTGGAAACGAAAGGTCTCCGCTGCATGGGATCAGGTCCGCGCCGTGGATGTACAGCGCGTTAAGATCGACAAGGAGGCCGTATACGTCGGAGAAAAGTATCGATTCTCCGTGACCGTGGACATCGCAAACCTCCGCCCCGAAGATATCGGAGTCGAAATGGTCCTCGCTCGCCAGATCGTCGGAGGGCAGTCCGTCAACGTGACGAAAACCATTCAGCTCGAACGGGTAAAAACCGAAGGAAGCCTGGTGACCTACGCTCTCGACTATACCCCCGATGAGGCCGGTACGTTCGATGTCGCATTGAGAATATATCCCTCGAACCCGAACCTCCCCCACCGGATGGATTTCGCGCTCGTAAAATGGGCTTAAACTCTTTTTGTGACAAAAAACGGTAGAAAATCATCGAATTTCAGCAACTCCGTTGTTATTTTTCGATTTTTTGAATATCTTTAGTGTCGAATAGCATTTTTTTAAGCATATGTCAGCATTAACCTTCGACAAAAGCGAACTCGGAAACCTGGAATACTCCCTCCAGCGCGAAATGCTCGCTACCGACCGAATCGGCGGATACATGAGCACGACTATCGTCTGCTGCAATACGCGCCGATATCACGGATTGATCGTATCCCCGATCGATACCTCAGACCGGACCTATGTCCTCCTGTCGGCTCTCGACGAATCCATCATCCAGCACGACCAGACGTTCAATCTGGCTCTCCACCGTTTCAAAGGTACTTACGAGCCCCGGGGACACAAGTACATCACGGACTTCGAGTACACCCCAACTCCCACCATTACCTATCGCGTGGGGGGCGTAATCCTCAAAAAGGAGATGCTCTGGATCCACAAGCGGACCCAACTCATGATCCGTTACACGCTCGTCGATGCTCACTCCGAAACCCGACTCAGACTCCGGCCGTTCCTCGCATTCCGCGACAAACATGCCCTGACCCATGCCAACATGGAGGCCGACGGACACTCCTATCCCGCCGTAAACGGCGTGAAATGCAGACTCTACAACTCCTTCCCCTGGCTCTATCTCCAGACAAACAAGCCCGAGACGGAGTTCGTACCCGCGCCTGACTGGTACTACAACTTCGAGTACCTCCAGGACATCGCTCGCGGATATGACGGATACGAGGACCTGATGACCACCGGATATTTCGAAACCGAACTCAAGAAGGGCGAAAGCATCATCTTCTCCGCTTCGCTCGACGAAATGGGTTCCGCAAAGACCATCGAGGAGCTCTTCCAGGGTTCCATCGCCCGACGCACGCACAAGATCGACTTCATCAGCTGTCTCGAACACTCCGCACGCCAGTTCCTGATCCGCCGCCCCGGGAATCGTACCGAGGTGATCGCAGGATACCCCTGGCACGGGGTTTCCGGACGACAGACCTTTGTCGCACTGCCCGGAATCACACTCCGCCAGAACCACAAGGAGGACTGCATCGATGCCCTCGACACCCAGGTCCGCAACATGTGCAACGGCATGTTCTGCGGTGACTTCTCCGCTGCCGTGGCCGCAGATGCCCCCCTCTGGTTCTTCTGGACCCTCCAGCAGCTCGAAGCGCAACTCGGAGCCCAGGCCGTCTGGGAACGATACGGCGAGGCCATGAAGCAGATCCTCGAATCCTACAAGCAGGGGGTCGCAGGACGGGTCATCCTCAACGACAACGGACTGATTTGGGCTTCCGCGGAACGGACGCCCCTGACGTGGATGAACTCCGTGATCGCAGGATCCCCCGTAACCCCGAGAAACGGATACCAGGTGGAGGTCAATGCGCTCTGGTACAATGCCGTATGCTACACCCTGAAACTCGCGGCTGAAAACGGGGACAAGAAGTTCGTCAAGGCCTGGGAGAAACTCCCCGAAAAGACAAAGGCCTCCTTCAACGAACTCTTCCACCTCGCCGAAGGTTATCTGGCCGACTACGTGGGATTCGAAGGACCCGTCAAGGAGATCCGGCCCAACATGATCATCGCCTGCGGACTCCCCTACAAGATGCTCGACGAACAGGCTCAGCTCGAAGTCATCCAGACCGTCCGCCAGCACCTCCTCACCCCCAAGGGCCTGCGGACCCTCTCGCCACGCAACCCCCTCTACAAAGGTTCGCAGGAGGGTACGCCCGAAGAGCGCGATTTCGCAGGAAAGAACGGCTCCGTTTGGCCCTGGCTCCTGGAGTTCTACGTCCAGGCCTGCTTCGACATCAACGGAGATGCATTCCTGCCCCAGGCCGAGGAGATTCTCGAAGGATTCGAGGAGGACATCCAGTCCTACGGAATCGGGTCCATCGGTGAACTCTTCGATGCAGATCCCCCCTATGCACCCCGCGGGGCTATCTCGCAGGCATGGAGCGTAGCTTCCGTACTGGACATCCACGCCATGATCCAGGCGCGCAAGGCGGACAAGGCCGAAACTCCGAAGAAAAAATCGACCCGCAGCAAACCGGCTGCCAAAACGACCGCAAAGGCGGAAGCCAAAAGTGAAAAGAAGGCCGAAACAAAAGCCGTAAAGAAAACCGCGACCAAAAAATCCACGGCGAAAAAGGCCGCAACAAAATAAGAGTCAAAACTCGGTTCAACACCCCGGATCCCGTCCCGCCCCATCCCCTTTTTAGGGAGGGGGCCAAAGGGAGCCAGCAAGAGGGGAGGGGCAGAGAAGAGGCAAAAGAAGGAGGAGAGAGGAGAGAGGAGAGGAGAGAGGAGAGGAGAGGGAAGAGAAGAGAAGAGAAGAGAAGAGAAGAGAAGAGAAGAGAAGGAAGAGAGGAAAGAGAGGAAAGAGAGGAAAGAGAGGAAAGAGAGGAAAGAGAGGGAAGAGAGGGAAGAGAGGAAAGAGAGAAAAGGAGAGGCGCGCGAGTGACAGGCGGAAGAAGGATATGAGGGGAAAAGAGAAGCCGGAAGACTCGACCGCTCAGGATGTTGAACGACGATGTGACGAAACACAAGGATACACAAGACAAAATTTAAATAAGACATGAAAGTATTGATGTTCGGATGGGAGTTCCCGCCCCATATCGCGGGTGGTTTGGGAACAGCCTGCTACGGAATGACCCGGGGACTGGCACGAAACGGCGTGGATGTAACCTTCGTCGTACCCCACGCATACGGCGATGAGGACCAGCGGTTCACTCACGTCCTCAATGCCAGCGAGGTCGAAGCCCTCTACGGTTCTACCGGAAGCGGTGCCGATGACATCCTCGAAAAGATGTCGTTCATACACATCGACTCAAACATGGTCCCCTACATCTCCCCCGAAGAGTATGAATCCTACCACGAGAAATACGTCAAATCGGGACAGCACGTCTGGTCCACGACCGACGCATGGAAACAACGCTACACCTTCTCGGGAAAGTACGGGGCTAACCTGATGGAGGAGGTCGCCCGTTATGCCGTCGTGGCAGCACAGGTGGCCAAGGACCTCGAAGGTCAGTTCGATGTAATCCACGCTCACGACTGGCTCACCTACTACGCCGGGATCGCTGCAAAACGGGTCTCCGGAAAACCCCTCGTCGTGCACATGCACGCTACGGAGTATGACCGAAGCGGCGAAAACGTGAATACCCAGGTCCACGCAATCGAGTTGAACGGAATGCGCGCCGCAGACCGCGTGATCGCAGTCTCCAACCTGACCCGCAATATCGTTATCAACCGTTACGGAATCCCCGCGGAAAAGGTCGTCACCGTACACAACGCCGTGCGATTCGCGGAAAAGGATACCGCCGTTCCCGAGCGCGGCGTCTCGGACAAGATCGTCACCTTCCTGGGCCGTATCACCTACCAGAAAGGACCCGACTACTTCGTCGAAGCCGCAGCCAAGGTCCTCAAGCGCGTTCCCAACGTCCGGTTCGTCATGGCCGGATCCGGAGACATGATGAACCATGTCATCCGTCGGGTCGCACGACTCGGTATCGCGGACCGCTTCCACTTCACCGGATTCCTCCGCGGGGAGGACGTACACAAGATGTTCCAGCTCTCCGACGTGTATGTCATGCCGTCGGTATCCGAACCCTTCGGAATCTCGCCCCTGGAGGCCATGCGGTCGAACGTCCCCGTCATCATCTCCAAACAGAGCGGTGTCGCCGAAGTCCTCGACTATGCCGTCAAGGTCGACTACTGGGATGTCGACGCCCTGGCGGATGCCATCTACGGCCTGATCGAATATCCGGCCCTGGCTAAAATGTTCGCTTCGAAAGGACTCGTCGAAGTCACCAACCTCAAATGGAACGATGCCGCGGCTAAAATTAAAAAGGTCTACGAAGACGCGATCGAAGAGAGTACGAATCAATCCAAATAGAAACATACCATCATGAAAACCGTTTGCCTCTATTTTCAGGTACATCAGCCCTGGCGTCTGAAGAAGTACCGCTTTTTCAACATGGGCAAGGACCATAACTACCTGGACGACCTCCAGAACCGCGCTATCATGCAAAAGGTCGCCCGTCAGTGCTACCTCCCCATGAACGCCCTGCTGCTGAAACTCATCAAGGAAAACAAGGGTAAGTTCCGCTGCTCGTTCTCGATCACCGGCATCGCCATCGAACAGATGAAGGCTTTCGCACCCGAAGTCCTCGACTCCTTCAAGGAGCTCGCCGCAACGGGATGTGTGGAATTCCTCGCGGAAACATACTCACACTCGCTCGCAGCTCTCGCCTCCAAGGAGGATTTCGAAGAGCAGGTGAAACTCCACACGAACCTCATCAAGAAGGAGTTCGGCGTGAAACCCACCGCTTTCCGGAACACCGAGCTCATCTACTCCGACGAAATCGGAGCCATGGTCGCCGGAATGGGATTCCGCACGATGCTCGCCGAAGGCGCCAAGCACGTCCTCGGTTGGAAATCGCCCAACTACGTCTACGCAAACGCCATCGATCAGAAACTCCGCCTTCTGCTGCGCAACTACAAGCTCTCGGACGATATCGCATTCCGGTTCTCCAACCAAAGCTGGGATCAGTGGCCCCTGACCGCCGACAAGTACGTGCAGTGGCTCGCATCCGACGAGACTCCCGGAGAGGTCATCAACCTCTTCATGGACTACGAAACGTTCGGTGAGCACCAGACCGCCGATACCGGAATCTTCGAGTTCATGCGCGCACTCCCCAAGGCCATCCTCGCCAAGAAGAACGGGCTGGAGTTCGCAACCGTGACCGAAGCCGCCAAGAAGTATCAGCCTGTTGCCGTACTCCACTGCCCGCACGTCATGTCCTGGGCCGACGAGGAGCGCGATATCACCGCATGGCTCGGAAACGAACTCCAGAACGAGGCCTTCGCAAAACTGTATGCCCAGAAAGAGAAGATCAAGGCCCTGAAAAATCCCGACTTCGACTACGTATGGAGTTTCATGCAGACCTCCGACCACTTCTACTATATGGCGACCAAGTGGTTGTCCGACGGAGACGTACACTCCTACTTCAACCCCTATGATTCGGCTTACGACGCATTCATCAACTACATGAATGTCCTCTCGGACTTCATCATCGAGCTGGACAAGGCCGTAGCCGCAAAATCCGCCAAGAAGGCCTAAGCCGAAGAAAATACGACAAATGCGAAAAGGAGCCCTCGGATACGGGGGCTCCTTTTTTAACGGGGACTCTTTTTTAAAATGCGGCTCCTTTTTTAAGCAGGCGATGATGCCGGGAACGGTTGGAATGGAATGAACGCCGGAAAATTGACACAGGGGGGGCATGATTCCCCCCCCCTTGTGTTTGCGAATGATACCCAACCGGTTGCTTTTCAAACGGCAGGAACGTGCGCCAGCGTATCGGACACCGCTACCCCTTGCGTTTGTAACGCGACGGCGAGGTGCCCGTATGCTGCTTGAAGTATTTCCCGAAAAACGACTGCGTCGAGAAGTTCAGATGGTAGGCGATCTCCTGGATGCTCATCCCCGAATATTTCAGCAGGGTCTTCGCTTCGAGAATCACCGACTCGTCGATCCACCGCGCCGCCGTCTTCCCACTCACCTCCTTCACCACCGATGACAGGTACTTGGGCGTGATGTTCATCTGACGCGCGTAAAAACTTACGTTCCGCTCCCGCTTGTTGTACTGCTGCAGCAGCGAAATGAACTGGTCGAACAGAACCTCGCAACGACCCTGTTTCATCTCCCCGGGCTGCTCCCGCTGGTTGATCTCCGTAATGATATAGAAAGCCGTCGTGAAAAGCGTCCGGATGATTTCGTGACGGTAACGCTCCTTGTCGCTGCGCAGCATCGTCTTGATCAGCTGGAACAACTGGCGGATCTCATCCACGTCCTGCTGACTCGCCTCCAGCACCGGAGCCTTCCCGAAACGCATGTAGACCGGCAGCGACGTCGACAAGTCGATCTGGATCTCGTTCACGAACGATTTCGAAAAGGCCAGCAGGTAGGCCGCGGCATTCGACGAACTCTTCACCGTCCGGATGATCGAATCCGGATTGAAAAAGACTATCGAATTGGGACGAATCGTGTAATTCTGCATGTCGATCGACACCACTGCCTCCCCCACCATCATGATGATCGCCGTAAAACCGTCTATCGACGTCGGATAGTTCGCCGTCGTATTCTTGTCGGAAGTCAACGTCGTGATAACCAAATCATCCGAAAGGTAAAAGACATCACTCATCTCCTTCTTGATGCGGGAGATGGAGACTTTGTGCAGGCCGTCCCGCCCGCCGCGCGTCGTTTTGCCGTTTTCAGCCATAGCGCCGTGTTTTTTGACAAAAATAACATTTACCCCGTAAAATCGCAAACCGGGATACAAAAAACGCATCTTTCACAGAACGAAGTCGAATGAAGACCCGATGCCATCGATGAAACGGGTCAGGTCTCCGGCCGTTTCGGACCCATCACCCGAAGGCCTCCGGCCATGCACTCGATATGCAACGGAAATTCGGCCCCGGGCTGTCCGTCGACATCCGTCGGTTCGTTGACCGTCGACTGGATGTCGATCTGACGCGCCCGGAAGTGACGCACGATCTTCGGATTTCCCCCGAGCAGGTAGTGCCCCATGGCCAGCGTCGAGCGGAAAAGGTCTTTCTTCTCCAGCAGAATACAGTCGAACAGCCCGTCGCGGATCGACGACGTGCGCGCCAGACGGAAGCCGCCGGCCGTCTCGCCGTTGAAGATCAGCACCATCAGCGACCGAAGATCGAAATGCTCCCCGTCGGCCACAATCTCCAGCGGTACGGCATGGATCGTCCGGAACTCCTTCACCCCCTCGATGATGTAGGCCAGTTTGCCCATAAGGTGTTTACGAGAATTGGGTGTCCGCTGCGAGGTGGTCGTGAAGATCCCGAACGAAAAGATATTGACGAACCACAGGTCGTTGACCCGCCCGACATCAACCCGGTCGATGCTTCCCGTAGCGATCTGACGGGCCGCCTCCAACAGTTCGTTCGACATGCCGAGCGCCCCGGCAAAATCGTTCGCCGTACCGGCCGGAATCACCCCCAGCGGAATATCCAAACCCTTGCTTTTCATCGCATTGACCGCAAAGTTGACCGTCCCGTCACCCCCGGCCACGACCATCAGGTCGATCGTCTCGTGACCGTCGAAGGGATTCACGCTGAAATCGATCGGCTGAGGGACCACCTCGTATCCGTTGGCCCGAAAAATCTCATCGATCTGTTCGGCCTCGCGGGCGACTCGGCCTCGCCCCGACTCGGGATTATAGAGAAAAACTGCTGTCTTCATAGAACTATTCGGTTCTTTGTGGATTACTCCATGATCAGGGGTTTCATCGCCGGGGAGACATACTCCTCGTAGGAATCGCCGTCTCCGGCCAGAATAAAATAGACTTTCACGTCGGGCAGCCGCCCGGCGGTCGCCAGGGCATCATCGGCCCCCAGGGCCAGGAACATCGTTCCCAGGGCATCGGCCTCGGCGCACGTCGCGGCAACGACCGTCACGGACAGCAGCCGCGAAAGGACACTCCGACCCGTGCGCGGATCGAGCGTATGCGCCACCTTGTTGCCGTCGCCATCGAGGTAATAACGGCGGTAGTTGCCCGACGTGGCAAGGCCACCCTCCGAAAGCCGGATCCGGCGCTGCAGGTACTCCCCGTCGGTCATGTTCCCGTCGAAGGGGGTCTCAACCCCGATCCGCCACGGTTGGCCCTGGCGGTTCACGCCCCGGCACCGCACCTCGCCCCCGATATCGACGATGTAGTTCTCGGCCCCGAACCCCTCGACCAGTTCGGCCAGCAGGTCCACCGTATAGCCCTTGGCCACGGAGTTGAAGTCCAGTTGCACGCGCGGATCGGACTTCACCAGCCGGTTGCCCTCGATGTGCACCTTCTCACGCCCCACGAAGCAGAGGATCGAGTCGATGTTCGGAGCCGTCTGGGCCTCCTTGCCGGCAAAACCCCACGCCTCGACCAGCGGCTTGACCGTCACGTCGTAGCACCCGTCGCTCAGCGCCCCGATGCTGTCCGCAAGGCGCAGATTGAAGGCGATATGCCGGTCGACCGTATCCGTCTCGTTGCGGTTCAGCCGGCTCAGCAGGGACCCCTCGTCAAAAATCGACATCGAAGCCTTCGCCTCCCGGTCCAGATCCATGACCGCCCGATAGAGCTCCTGCGAGGTCGTATTCCGCACGTCGGCAACCACGTGCAGTGTCGTGCCCAGCATCACCCCGTCGACCGTCGTATAGTGCCGACCGCTCTCGCACCCCGCCAAAAGACCCGCCACAAACAGGATCAGACTGCCGAAAACTCCCTTGTATCCCATAATTTTCACACGTTTAGCCACAAAAATACGATTTTCCCCGCTAACTTTTCATTTTTCCGCCCAAAAGACGAAGAATTTTTAACTTTTCATTCCTAAATCCTAATTATATTCGTACCTTTGCCGAACGCTCTGGCGTTATCCACGGTAAGGGGGATGCGTCGTAGAGTGGAACTTAAATAAACTTTTTCAAAATGGCTTATTTAACAGCTGAAAAAAAGCAGGAGCTTTTTGGCCAGTACGGCAAGTCTAACACCGACACCGGTTCCCCCGAGAGCCAGATCGCGTTGTTTTCGTACCGTATCAACCACCTTACTGAACACCTCAAAAGCAACAAGCACGACTT